>SKTL01000053.1 GCA_007122555.1 Thermomicrobiaceae bacterium
ACTTGCGGGTAACTCGGGCTGGTGCTTACCAGTTGTGCTGGAGTGCGCCCATTACGAACAGGTCACTCTCCCCGGCAACATGCCCGTAGTCATGGGCGTAGACCGCATTAAACCCGAGGGTGGTGTGCTCTTGCATTTGCTGCTGGAAGCCTAGTTCAGCGTTGATCTGGCGACAACCGAACGCCTGGCGCCGAAGATCCCGACTGATCGGACGATTGTTGCGGAGAGCGGCATCTCCACGCATGACGACGTTCTCCGGCTGCAGCAGGCAGGCGCGCACGCGATCCTGGTGGGCGAGTCGCTGATGCGCTCGGCTGACCGTCAGGCGTCAGTTCGGGAGTTGTTGGGACGGACATGACCGTGATCAAGATCTGCGGCATCCGAGAACTGGAGCACGCCCGTGTCGCGGCCGATTCGGGAGCGAGCCTGATCGGATTCGTCTTTGTGCCGGTCCGCCGCGAAATCAAGCCGGACGACGCGCGGGAGATCATTGCGACAGTTCGGCGACAGCACGAGTATCCGCCGGCGACGATCGGGCTGTTCGTCAACGAGACGGCGGATTCGATCAACCGAACCGTTGCGAACACGGGTCTTGATCTGGTTCAGCTGCACGGCGATGAACCGCCCGAGCTGGCGGGGAAGATCGACACGCCAGCGATCAAGGCGTTGCGACTGGAGTCGGGGCAATCTGCGAGCGGTCTTCGTAAACTGATCGAGTCGTATCTGGAGCATTGCGTCGGGATACTGCTCGACAGCCACGTTCCGGGCCACTGGGGCGGCACCGGCGTTGTTGGCGACTGGGATATCGCGGCGGAGCTCGCCAGTCAGTATCCGATTATTCTGGCCGGCGGATTAGCTCCGGAGAACGTCGCCGCGGCGATCGAGACCGTGCGACCGGCAGTCGTCGACGTCTCCAGCGGGGTCGAGACGGACGGTCGCAAGGACGCGGACAAGATTCGCGCATTCATCGACGCCGCGCAAAACGCCGCAGTTGGGATAGACCGTTCCGGGGCATCGGAACCGCTTGTCAACGTGATTGAACAGGCGCGCATGACAGGCTCACAACCGAATACATCGCCGTCTCGCGTTTCATCTGTAAACAACTGAGGGGAAACAGGAATGACGACCGGAACCACACCATTCGATATCACCAGTCTTCCGGACGATCGAGGCCGCTTTGGCGAGTTCGGCGGGAGTTACGCGCCAGTCACGCTGATTCCGGCGGTGGAAGAGCTCCGGACGGCCTACAACGAGATCCGCGAGGATCCGGAGTTTCACATTGAGTTCGAGTCACTGCTGAAGAACTATGTCGGACGTCCGACCCCGCTGTACTTTGCGACCGGGCTCACGGACGCGATCGGCGGGCCGAAGATCTATCTCAAGCGGGAAGATCTGGTGCACACCGGGGCGCATAAGATAAACAACGCGGTGGGTCAGGGTTTGCTGGCGAAGAAGATGGGAAAACCCCGCGTTATCGCCGAGACCGGCGCCGGCCAGCATGGAGTAGCCACGGCGACCGTCTGCGCCAAGATGGGCCTGGAGTGCGTTATCTACATGGGTGAACTCGATGTCGAACGCCAGGCGCTGAACGTCGCGCGTATGCGACTCCTCGGGGCCGAGGTGCGGGCTGTTTCATCGGGAAGCCGGACGCTGAAGGATGCGATGAACGAAGCGATCCGCGACTGGGTGACGAACGTCGAGAATTCGTACTACCTGATTGGGTCAGTCGCCGGAATGCATCCGTATCCGATGATGGTGCGGGATTTTCAGTCGGTGATCGGCCGGGAAGCCCGGGATCAGATTCGGGAAGCCGAGGGCCGGCTGCCGGATGCAATCGTTGCCTGCGTTGGCGGAGGCTCCAACGCAATGGGGATTTTTCATCCGTTCCTCGAGCATGCGGAGGTTGCATTGCACGGCGCTGAGGCGGCTGGCGATGGAGTCGGAACCGAACGACACGCGGCGACGCTCACTGCCGGCCATGTTGGTGTGCTGCACGGGTCCAGATCCTATGTGTTGCAGGACGCGGACGGACAGATCATGGAAGCGCACAGTATCTCGGCCGGGCTGGATTATCCCGGGGTCGGCCCGGAGCACAGCTACCTGAAGGATTCCGGACGGGCGACCTATCACCCGGTCACGGACGCCGAGGCGCTGGACGGGTTCAAGCTTCTCTGCCGAACCGAAGGCATCATCCCGGCGCTGGAGCCAGCGCATGCGATCCATCTCGCCCAGCGGTTGTCGGGCGACATGTCGAGCGATGACATCATGATCATCAATCTTTCCGGGCGAGGCGACAAAGATATGCATACCGTAACTGAAGCGCTGGGGGTGATGAGTTGACCACTGCAACGACACCGAGCAGGATCGCCGGACACTTCGCGGAGCTGGCTTCACAGAACCGCAAAGCGCTGGTGCCGTATGTCACAGTCGGGCATCCGACGAAGGAGTCGACCCTGGAGATCGTTCCCGCGCTGATTGAAGGCGGCGCGACGATGGTCGAGCTGGGCGTGCCGTTTTCCGATCCGCTGGCGGACGGCCCAACGATCCAGCGATCCGGTTTCAAGGCGCTGCAGAACGGAGTCACGCTGGCATTTTGCCTTGAGACCGCCCGAGACCTGCGCGCCGGAGGCGTTGAAGTGCCGCTCATCTTCATGGGATACTACAATCCGATACTTAGGTATGGCCTGGAGCGATTCGTTGCTGACTGTGCTGAAGCCGGGGTGGATGGGTTCATTATTCCGGATTTGCCGCCGGATGAAAGCGCCGAGCTGGCGGCAATCAGCCGTAAGCACCAGCGAGACCTGATATTCATGGTGGCGCCGACGAGTCGGGATCAGCATATCGAGTCGTTGAACGGGCAGGCGAGCGGGTTTGTCTACTGCGTCTCGATTACCGGGGTCACAGGCGCCCGCGACGATGTTTCAGTCGATTTGCCGGCGTTTCTGGCTCGCGTTCGCAGCAAACTTGAACTTCCGCTGGCCGTCGGGTTCGGGATCTCTACGCCGGAGCATGTGCGGGAGATCGGACGGGATGCCGACGGCGTTATCGTTGGCAGCGCGTTGATCAGCCGGTTTGACGAGGCCGATCCGGCAGACGCTCCAACTGTCGCCCGCGAGTTCATGCGCTATCTGAGCGGGCAGGCGTAACAGGACGAATGTCGCGTGCCGATACCGGGATATTGGCAATCGTGGTTGAATTGGCGCCAGTGTAACGGGACGGGCGCGAAGGGAGACAGACGCGGGAATGCGTGAGTGTCGGGCAATACGGGGAGCAACCACAGCGGAGCAGAACACGGCGGAAGACATTCTCGAATCGACTCGTGAACTGCTTGCCGCAATTATCGACGCAAACGACGTCCAGGTAGAGGACGTCGTCAGTGTTATTTTCACGACCACGCCGGACCTCAACGCGACGTTTCCAGCGGTCGCCGCGCGCGAGTATGGCTGGAATAACGTACCGCTGATGTGCAGCCACGAGATGTCGGTGCCGGGCGCGCTCGATCACGTGGTGCGTATGCTGGTTCACATCAACACCGAGCGAAGCGCGGACGAGATTCGCCATGTCTACTTGAGGCGAGCGGTAGAACTGCGCCCGGAATGGGCATACGAACTGAGTGATACATCGACGAAGCAGGGTTGAAGCGCGCGCGGAGCGGTCAGGGGGGCTGATCGTTGTTGCCGGTGGTGGAGCCGGGTACAGGTACAGGTGAGGAGCAGGTCAATGATCATTGTGATGAGTTCAAACGCGACTAACGAGCAGGTGCAAGCGGTGCAGACCCGGATCGAAGAGTTCGGGTTCAAGTCGCGGCCAAGCCAGGGAGAAGATCGATTCGTCATCTCGGTGCTCGGTTCACCGGTGCCGGATGCGCTGGAAGAGGCGCTGGCCCATCTCGGCGGGGTGCAGGAAGTCGTCCGGATAAGCAAGAAGTACAAGCTGGTGAGTCGAGAGTTTCAGCCGGTTGACTCGATTGTTGATGTCAGCGGGGTGAAGATCGGCGGCCCTGAGGTCGTCGTGATGGCCGGCCCGTGTTCAGTCGAAACCGAGGAGCAGACGCTCAAGACCGCCCATGCGGTGAAGGCTGCCGGAGCCAGGATGCTGCGAGGCGGCGCATTCAAGCCGCGCACTTCACCGTACGATTTCCGCGGGCTAGGCGAAGAGGGGTTGAAGATTCTGGCCAAGGCCCGGGAAGAGACCGGGTTGCCGGTTGTCACCGAGGTGATGACGACGGCGGATGTTGACCTGGTGGCCGAATATGCCGACATGCTGCAGATTGGAACGCGCAACGCGCAGAACTATCTGTTGCTCGAAGCGGCAGGCAAGAGCGGCAAGCCGGTGCTGCTGAAACGCGGCATGTCCGCCGAGATTGAAGAGTGGCTGCTGGCTGCCGAGTACATTATGGCGCAGGACAACGAGAAGGTCGTTCTGTGCGAGCGCGGTATCCGAACGTTTGAGAAGATCACCCGGAATACGCTGGATCTCAGCGCGGTGCCCGTCATCAAGCGTCTGAGCCATCTGCCGATTGTTATTGACCCGAGTCAGGGAACCGGCAAGTGGTATCTGGTGCCGTCGATGATGCGCGGCGCGGTCGCGGCGGGGGCTGACGGATTGATCGTTGAGGTGCATCCGAACCCGGATCACGCGATGTCCGACGGCGGTCAGTCGCTGACGTTCGAGAACTTCGAAGAAGCCATGGCCAGCTCGGCGGCGATCGCCAGCGCAATCGGGCGATCGATTCCGCGGGGCGCGGGCGTCGCTGCTTCGGCTGACGATTAGCGAACCGGACTCGTTTTCGAGCGCTCGACCGGGTGGGAGTCCGACTCCCGCCCGATTCTCATGTGCGCCGCTCCGGTGTTAGATTCCAGTGAAGTGAACTGAGGGCAAACGTCAATGCAGGGGATTCGTTTCGATGACGACGGTCTGGTTCCGGCGATCGCGCAAGACGCCCGTACCGGTCAGGTCCGTATGCTCGGCTATATGAATCAGGAAGCTGTCTCCGAGACGATCAGGACCCGAACGCTGCATTTCTACTCGCGTAGCCGGCAAAAACTGTGGAAAAAAGGCGAGAGCTCGGGGAACATCCATCATGTGACCGACATTCGTCACGACTGTGACGGCGATACGCTGCTGGTGCAGGTTGTTCCGGATGGCCCGACCTGCCACACCGGCGCCGATACCTGTTTCGATGACGGCCTGATTCATCCATCGGATTCAGCGTCCGGCGCCTACAATGATGTTCTGACCTCGCTGGCGGATGTCATCGCCGACAGGCGCGAGAACCCGGCCGAAGGTTCCTACACCAGCTATTTGTTTCGCGAGGGACTCGACAAGATCGATAAGAAGATCGGCGAAGAGTCCGCCGAGGTGATAATTGCGTCGAAGAATGACGATGACTCCGCGGTAGCGATGGAATCGGCGGACTTGATCTATCATCTTCTGGTGATGCTCGAAGCCCGGCAGGTGCCGGTCGACGCGGTGCTTGACGAACTGCGGAAGCGACGCGGCGGGCGTCAGGCCTCGCCGGAGTAGCGGAGCGGGCGAACGACCATGCGCCTCTGCTCGATATCGATCTCCGGGACAACGTCTTCCAGCGCCGGAATCAGCGTTTCCTTGCCCTCATCGTCGGTGACGACATAGACATCGTTGGCGCCGGTTTCGATAATATCGGTGACCTGTCCAATGACTGCGCCGGATTCGTCAACGGCAGTCAGCCCGATCAGTTCGAAGTGGTAATACTCGCCCTCTTCGAGCGGAGCCGCCTGTTCGAGATCTATGCGCACGACCTCGCCACGAAGCTCGTCGGCCATCTCACGACTGGTAATTCCCTCGACTCGCATGATCGCCAGGTTGTCTTTGAGCCGGGCGCGGGTCAGTTTCCGGGGTTGATCTTCATTCCCTATGTA
>SKTL01000198.1 GCA_007122555.1 Thermomicrobiaceae bacterium
CCGGCGTTCCTGATTGTTCGCGACGGTTTGAGGTCCCCGCTGCCCGCCGCCCTCGCTGTTCAGATTGGCCAGCGCAACAACCGGAAACTCAAGTCCCTTGGCGGCATGGATCGTCAGCAGGCGCACGACGTCATCGGTCGACTCGGCCACCGCCGCATCCGACTCATCCGAGCGGGTCTCGGCGCTGGTGATCGTCCAGCGGACAAAGGCTCTCAGACCGCCGCCGCTCGCTGCAGAGAACGCCCGCGCCTGATCAACCATCTTCAGCAGATTTGCCGCGGATTGATCGCCGCCATTCGGCATCGTCAAGGCAAATTCGACAAGGTTGGTCCGCTCGATCGTCAATTCCACGATTTCGGCAAGCGACAGGTTGATTCGATCAACGTGCAGCGAGCCTAACGTGCGCAGCCCGGCGGCGACCGGTCCATTCGACATCTCATCGATCGTCCGGTAATCGAATCCGCCATGTTCCTGACGCCAGGCGAACAGTTGCTGGTCTGAACAGCCAAACGCGCCGGAGCGCAACGCCGCCACGATCGACATCGTATCTCCCGGGTTGTCGACCGCCCGGAGACAGGCCCGCAGATCGCGAATCTCCTGCCGGTGGAAATACTCTTTACCGCCTTCGTGGCGGAACGGGATACCGGCCGCGCTGAATACATCTTCGTAGTTGGACAGTCCCGTCCGGCTCGGCAGCAGAATAGCGACATCGCCATAGCGCACCGGCCGCAATCCGTCGCCGGATTCATCCCGGACCGGCCATGCCTGCTCCACGGCTTGCCGAAGCGTACCCGCCAGCAACCGCGCCTCTTCCTGCCGGACGGCATCCGCCCGGGTATATGGATCCGGGCTGTGGACCACCACGACCGGCGAGGTCTCGGCTCCGTTCGATTCCAGAAACGCATCAAGCTCGATGTACTCCGGCTGGACACGCTCCTGAGGCTGAATGAGATCGCTGAAGACATGATTGACCCAGTTGATCACTTCCGGAACCGAGCGGAAGTTCTGCTTGATCACCTCGACGCTCCCCGGCAGCATCTCCTGCTTGACCTGCTCGTAGATGGAGATATCCGCGCGGCGGAAGCGGTAAATCGACTGTTTGGGGTCCCCAACGACGAAGAGTTTGCCGGGGCTCGGCTGCAGCTTTGTCCAGTCGGTCTCGTTCTGACCATCACTGGCGAGATAGAGCACGATCTCCACCTGCAACGGGTCCGTATCCTGAAACTCGTCGACCAGGAGGCTCCGGAAACGCGATTGAAAGTCGCGCCGGACGTGCAACTCATCCCGCAAGAGATCCCGCGCCCAGATCAGCAGGTCCTCGAACTCGGCCTGACCGGCAGACCGGCGCTGATGCTCATAGCTTCGGGCGAATTCCTGGGCAAGCGGCAGAATGGCGCAGAGCGCGCTCGATTTCAGCTCCTGCTGAATCTGAATCAACGCCTGGTTCAGATTCTTGCGGATGCTCTTCTGCTGGGCATTGTGGGAAGACGGATCCCAGTTCTTGTTGTTGCCCGCTGTTTCGCTGGTCTTGCCAGCCGCCAGAATCACCCGTTCGAGGCGTTCCCGATCGTGTCCGGCGCGCTCGCACCGGTCGGCGAAGTCGAGCACCCGGTAGATCTGACCGATCCCGATGTCTTCGTCATTCGTCACCGACGGGAGCAACGCGCGCAGTTCCGCCGCTTCATCAATGACGAAGTCGCGAAAGGCGAAGACATCTGGCTCGGAAACCTCCGGCATGGCCAGCGGAAGCATGTGGCGGTGCTCATGGACAAGCTCGCAGATTGTTCGCAGTTCGCCAATGCCCAGGCCGCGGTTGAGCGCCCGGCGAAAATCAGTGGTATCGTGCTCGCTCTCACCGTCACCGCCCAGGTAGTCATTGATCCAGGTGCGGAACTGCTCATCGAAACTGAGATCGGACCGCAGCGTGTCGAGTACCTCGAAATGCGGGTCGAGCCGTGCTTCAACCGGACGCTCCCGCAAGAGACTGGACGCAAATGCATGGATCGTTTCGATTCGCGCGCGGTAGATGCTTTTCAGCGCCTGATCGAAGCGCTCGCGCTCGGTATCGTCGTCCGTCTCCCGCAGCGCCTTTTCCAGCGCTTCACGAACCCGGGTCGCCAGTTCCGCGGCGGCTTTTTCGGTGAAGGTAATGATGACCATGCTGTCAATGGCGGCGTGTCCGCTCCGGATGATCTCGATGACGCGGGCCACCATGATGGTCGTTTTCCCGGTACCCGCTCCGGCTTCAACACACATATTCCGGTCAATCTCGTCCCGAATGCGGTCACGGGTTTCCTGGTCAATGGGGATCCGCATCGTCATCAGCTATCCGCCTCGATCACCTGACGCAACCAGACGACGGTTTCGTCCGATTGCTTACGTTGCGCAATACGCTTGACATTCACCGGGCAGAATTCTTTGTAATCGCAGAAACGGCAGTTGTCGTGGCTTCCGATATCAGTAACTTGCGGGAAGATGCCGTTCTCGATAGCCTTCGAGATTCCCCGCAGCAACTCGACCAGGTCATCCTGATTCTCGGTCAACCATTGACCGTGCAGGCGCACGCGCTGAAACTCCCCGCGTCGGGTCGGGAAGAAATACTCCGCCTGCGAGCGCGTCCAGGGAATGCCCAGCAGATCCGAGGTCGCCAGCAGATAGATCGGCAATTGCAGTGAGCGTCCGCCGCTAAACGTGTCCGGCTTGTAGTAGCCGGAACGCCCGGTCTTGTAATCGATAACCCGGAAACTGGATCGGTCGGGCATGACATCGACCCGGTCAACACGTCCCTGGAAACGGAGCTCACCGCCGGGGAACCGCAGCGTAAATGGCTCATTGCGGGAGCCCTCGCCGCCCTCGTCCTTGTGTCGGGCCCAGCCGAAGCGCAGTTCGAATGTCTCGGGGCGCAAGCTGGACTCGGCCAGCTCCATCGCTTCCCGGTCGTACCACTCCTCCAGATCCTCGAGAATCGCAATCTGGTCGTACTCCCAGAGAACCCGGTAACCGACGAGCCCTGTCGCTTCCATGCGTTCGCAGGCCTCACGAGCGATGGTGTTGAGTCGGGATAGATGTTCATGCCGCAACGCAAAATCGGGACGCTCGCCGCGTGAACGCAGGTCCTGCAGAAACAGCTCCAGGATCTCGTGAATCAGCGAGCCTCGATGCAAGGCGTCAATGCGCTCAAGCGCCTCGGGTTCTTCCACCGGCTCCAGGCGCAGAACGTAGCGCAGGAAGAAGCGGAAGGGACAGGTGGTGAACGTTTCCAGCCGGCTCGGGGAGATGGCGCGGGGTCCCCGACCGGCGGTCCAGGCGATTCGCCTGGCTGACTCCGGGTCAAGCTGGCCATCGAACTCGGTGAACTCCCTCGAGCGGCGCAAGCGATCGGCCTTGTGCCCCAGGGAAATGCCAGGCCGGTACGCGCCGACGACGCGAAGCCCGAGGTCCCGGTCCTGCTCCAGCAGGATTCGGTCGTACTCGTGATCATCCAGCGGCAGCGCGCCGTCCGGCGGCTGGAAGCTCCCAGCGGGCACGCGAGTGAACAACGCGCTGTCCAGCGCATCGATCTTCCCGGCTTCAACATCCCTTCCAGCCAGCGCAGACGCCGCCGCCCGGAAAAAGTGCGACGGCAAGTAGCTTCGGGTGGACCCGGCCTCACTACGCGGAAAGCTGATCTGCAGTCGCTCACGCGCCGCCTGCACCGCTATGGCGAAGGTCATCGTCTCTTCTTCGGAGCGTTGCGACCGCAGCGGCAACCCCCAGCCGCCGGCGTTGTTGAGCTGGGCGCGCTCCCGGTCGAGCAGCAGCGGGTCCTGACGAGGCGGCGGCGGAAACTGGCGTTCTGCGACACCGAGAATGATCACTGCGTCGAAGCGGAGATGCCGCAAGGAGCCAATATCGATCACGTTCACCCCGCGGCGACCGAATTGCCCGCGCGGAAGCCCGTTCTCCCGCGCGTGATCGAACCCGACGCTGTTCTGTCGCAACAGCCAGTGTCGAACCGTTTCCCGGAATCGGTCGAACGTGACGCGCTCGGTGATCTGCTCCAGCGATTCAAGCATTGACAGTTGATCAAGCAGTTCATCAATGCCGTCAATGTACGTTGCCGCCAGGTTCGTCAGAAAGCGCAGATGATCAGTCCAGGTCGCCTCGTCGGCGGCTGATTCCAGCGTACTTGCGAGATCAACGATGAATCGGCGGAACCGAGCGATCTCCTTGAGTTCAAGCTCAAGCGGGTCATCTTCGTTGATCTCGGCGTCGGGATCGATGAACTCACGCTTGCTGCTCATCAGCAGGTCAAGGCGGTGCAGCCATTGGTCTTTCCCCTGAACGATTCCCGCTTCCCGGGAGATCTGATCCCAGACCGCCGGTTGGATCGGAGTATCCAGGTCATCGTAGGCGTATCGGGTAGCTTCTGGCAGCACGGTTTCCGTGATGAACTCCATGACCGACGAGCGCGGCAGATCAGCGTCGATCAGGTTCAGCAACGCCGCAAGGCGCTGCCCGGACGGCTCGGCGATCAATGGCCGGCCGGAGTGCAGATACGTGACGATTCCGGCGCGCTGGAAGATCTGATCGATCAGCGTACGATACGGTGCCTGATGCCGGTAGACCACCGCCATTCGATGAAAGGGAAGGCCCTCGTCGGCCCATTTCAAGCAGGTGCGCGCCGCCTCGCGAACCTCCCGCGGCGCATCCGGAGCTGAAAGGAGACGGACGTGACCATCAAGCGATGCCGGGGCATCGTGCTCGTGGAACAGACTGTGGCGAAGATGGGTCAGCGATGACTCGCCGGTCTCCGGACAATCGATTGACTCCAGCTCCGCGCCAGCTCCAGCAAGCCAGTCTCGCAACTCGCTGTGCGCTTCATCAGCATCCGTACCCGTCTCGGGCAGGAAGAATCGGAGTTCAATTCCGGCAGCCATCAGCCGCTTGAACAGGCGGCGCTGGATGCCGGTCGGGTTCCAGATCCCGTAGACGAAGATCGGAGAGCTTGCCAGGTTGCCGATCTGATCGAGGTCGACCCGATCGACGCTGGCGACGATATCGTCCGGGGTGAAGAACCTCCGTCGCACCCGTTCATGCCGGTGAAAAAGCGACGCCAGATCCGGAAGTTTTTCACCGCTATCGAGCCGAACCCGTTCGAGCGCGGCATCCAGTTCATCCGGTTCGATCCCGGAGGTGTGAAACTCTCGAAACAGACCTCGCAGCGTCTCGGCGAAGCCGGACGAGTAGGCGACCGGGCGGAAATAGCTTCCGGCGCCCGCTTCGGCGACGCTCCGCGAGAGAATGCGGTCACCATACTGTGGCATCGGCCGGCGTTCGCGGGCCAGCATCTCCCGAGTGAACCGATCGGCAAACCGGCTCGCGGTGACGATCTTCAGGTTGATGTGACCGGTCTCCGAAAAGGCGAGTCGCTGCCGGAGATATGGCCCCAGCATGGTGTTTTCGACCAGGATCGTGATCGGCGAAAGCGGATGATCCTGCCGGACACCGGCTATCTGCTCTCCGAGCGCTTCTTCCAGCGCGGCGAGATTCCCCAGCAGCAATTGAGGTTTCGCGAACTCCGGCATGCATCGGCCCGATCCTGAGAGGTCCGATTGATGCTGCTATCGTAGTGGTGATGGAGAGTGGCGTCAAAGAGGGCAGGAATCTTGGGCGAGCGAACGCTCGTTGCTAGTGGTTCTCAAGATCCTCCGGATGGGCAACGATCACGTCAACTGGATACCCGACCCCCTTCATACTCCGATAGATCTGGTCAGTGGTCTTTCCCCGATGCACATTCGACTTGATCACTAGC
>SKTL01000489.1 GCA_007122555.1 Thermomicrobiaceae bacterium
AGTTGCTGACGCAGGAAGAGCGCTGGGCTGTTGTGGAACACCTGCGCAGCCTGCAATAGAACGACACCACTCCCTACAAGTTAGAGATCAGCGAAGCGGACGTCCACCAGGGCGTCCGCTCCGGTTTGTGTGCTGAGTATCGTCGGCTCCCGCGGGTAAGGTGATACGGACGGCGAAACGGTGTAGATCGTCACCGAATTTGTTACCGAATCAAGTGTTGACGATTGCTAGTCTTCTGCGAGCGTGTGAGCCAGCTGCAGTATGCCAGGCAAGTTGACGTCTGTCTTGACCCATGAATCACCCTGGTCCCGGCTGACATAAAGACTTCCTTGCCGAGTCCCGGCAAAGATCGTGTTCCGGTCGTTCTCCGGAATAAGCAGCGCATACGGCATCTCGGACATCGGCGCCTCCAGGCCGCCCATCGCCGGCTCCCATGCTGCGTCGCCTCGCTTGCGATAGATCATAGCTTCACTGTCGCCGTCATCGCGGTGGGCGTACCGGGCGCTGTGCGTGGCCGACACAAACCAGAGATCCGGGTCTTCAGGGTCGACCGCGGCCGCCCACACATAGTGGCGGTCCATGCCCTCGTCAACCGGACTCCACGTCTCCCCGGCGTCCAGACTGATCGCAACCCCGCCTCCTGCCGCTTCGTAGACGCGGCTCGGGTCGCGGGGGTGCGTTCGGATACAGTGAGCGTCGTGGTACGAACCGGGCTTGCGGTCCTCCCACGTCTTCCCGCCGTCGGTGCTGCGCATCACGCCGCCGAGTTCGATCCCCGCGAAAATGAGCTCCGGGTCCTGATGCGAAAGCGCGATCCAGCGAACGTGGGATGTCCACGGTCGTGGCGGGAACGACCAGGTCGGCGCGCTGGGCAACTGGCGGAGTCCGGCAAGGTCGCTCCAGGTCTCCCCATCGTCATCACTGATGAACAGCGAGCTCGGTTCTGTGCCGGCGTAGACCGCGTTGAGACCGTCCACGGTTCGGGATGGCGAGATCGCAACCGACGGAATTCGCTGATGTGGAATCCCGCCGCCTGCGGCCGTCCAGGTCTTGCCGCCGTCCAGGCTGCGGAAGAGCCCGTCGTCGAAGGTTCCGGCGTAGATTCGGTTCGGTTTATCCGGATCGACAGCAACACACTGGACACCTTTGTCGTGAAGCAATGTCTCGGACGACCATTGATCGTCTTGCTCGCGGCTGAGCCGTACGATGGAGTTTCCGGTTGCGGCGTACAGAACCGTCACGACTGACTCCTTTACGTTGGGTAATGCTGGCCAGTGGACCTGCATTGTTGCATATATCGCGCCTTGCCGGGCCAATCGGTAGCGGCATGCCGCTTGCATGAACACTGCGCTGGAGGCACTGCGGTTTGCCGTCTTGAAGGTATCAATGGTCATAACAGGCCGCGGGATTGAAAGGTGAAAACAGTGACTGCTGAGCAAAATGGCGAGATCATCGTCGCGGTTTTTCCGGAGCGAACCGGCGCCGAATCGGCGCTCAATGAGCTGAACGCCGCCGGATTCTCCGAACAGAACACTGGCATGATTGTCCGCGGAACGAAGGATCCCGGCGATGACGATTCGCCGATCGAGAACGACAGCGAACTGCAGGAGGAGAACGCCGCCGGTGGAGCGCTTGCCGGCGGAACAATCGGCGGGATCATTGGAGCTGCGGCGACCGGCATGATTCCCGGTGTCGGGCCGGTGATCGCGGCCGGGGCGCTGGCTGGCGTTCTAGGTGGAGCAGCGGCCGGAGGCGTCGCAGGCGGTGTTCTTGGCGCCCTCAAGGGTATCGGCGTTCCTGAGGAAGAGGCGAAGCGTTATCAGGCGGAATTCGAAGCCGGCCATCCGGTGGTCACGGTTCAAGCGAACGGACGACGAGCGGAAGCCTGGGAGATTCTCCGGAAGAACGGCGGCTCGGAGGCGCGCGCTCGCACACCTGATATGTAACGCGTGCAGGCTGCCTCTCGGTCAGACGAATGACGGGCCGGTTATGGGCGCCCGGCCCGAATTTCATCGCGGTCAGCGCGTCGCCCGATCAGGCCTCCAGCGAGAGCTTCTTCGGATTGTTTCGCTCCCCGGCGGTAAATGGATTATCCCAGGATGCGCCGCCGCGCGCGAACCGGTTCGGGTCAAACGGTCCCAGATCGAGCGTTGACCGGCCGTTGGCGATCAGCTGCGCCATCGCCTTGCCGGTCGCCGGGCCGTAGGAGAATCCGCCGCCGTTGAATCCCGCCGCAACGAACAGCCCCTTGTTCTCTCCGTAGGCGCCAATCATCGGCAGTCCGTCCGCGGTGAATCCCATGAGACCGGCCCAGGTACGGACGACCCGAAGCCCGGCAAGTTTCGGGAAGATCGACGCTAGGCAGTTGGCGATCCCGCCGACTGCGGGCGGATGGACATCCTCGCTGAAGAGCCCCAGGCCCTCATCAACATCCAGCCGCCGGAAACCGCCGCAAAGAACCTGACCTGAATGAGTCTGCCGTCCATACTCCTTGTCGTAGTTGGTTGAGAACGGCATCGGCAGGATCTGCCCTACCGGCTGAGTGACGAGAATCTGACCCCGAGACGGCACGATCGCCCCGTCCGGCAAATCAGGGAGCAGATCACGAGTCCAGGCGTTGGCGGCGATGACCACCGCGCCCGCCTCCACCGTTCCGCGTTCTGTTTCAATTCCCGTTGCCTCGCCGTTGCTGGCCAGTACGCGCTGCACGGACGTGTGGGTGTGGAAGGCGGCGTTGTAGTGCCGGGCGCCGTTGGCCAGCGCGTGAACGAGCTGGAATGGCCAGAGATGTCCGCTATTGCGCTTCCACTCCACCCCGTACACATGCTCGCTCAGCGCGGGAATCAGATCTCGCGCTTGCGGTCCGTCGAGCCATTCGACGTCGATCTCGCTGGCTTGCTGAACTTCGACCGCGGCTTTCAGGAACTCCGCCTGTTCCTCGGTCGTTGCGATATCGACGCCGCCAGTCACGAGCAGCGAGAAATCATCGCCCAGCTCACGCGCGAGCTCATCCTGAAGCATCCCGAAGTTCTCACTGGTCAATGCGTGAATCGCCTCGCCGGCGTCGCTGTGAAGCGCCGACCCTGTGCCGGTGATGCCGCCGTTTCGCCCCGACGCTCCAGAGCAGATACCGCGCTGGTCAAACACCGCCACGGATTTCCCGCGTTTTGCGAGTTGATAGGCGATCGAGCATCCGGCAACGCCCGCCCCCACGATCGCAACATCCACTTGCGCCGGTACTGGTCGCTGCTCGTTGTTCACAACCCTGCTCCCTTGATGACGTTGTCGCTGGATGGGCGCCTGTCTGAAACAACTGCATGCGCCGCTCGATCGCTGCACGCCCCCATCCTGTGTCTGGGGGATGATAACAGTGTCGTATGTTCGGTGCGATACCTCACGAGCTCACGCCAGAGCAGGTGTTGACAAATCGCGCCGGAGATCGTAAATTAACGAAATAGAGATTCAATATGGGCCACAGGGAGGATTACGCGTTATGGTCAGTCACATTCCGCTCTCTGCTGGAGAAAACCTGCGAGATGAGGTCCGAAGGCGCTACGCGCGGTCAGCGCGATCGGTGACGGAACTCACGCCGGATTCGTCCAGGTGTTGTACAACGCCCGATCCGGCCACTGCCGATGCGTATGACGCCATCGAGCTTGGCTCACTGCCGCAGACCGCGGTTCTGGCATCGCTCGGTTGCGGAAACCCGACGGCGCTGGCCGAATTGAACCCTGGCGAGACGGTGCTCGATCTCGGCTCCGGCGGCGGGATAGATGTCCTGCTTTCGGCGAAGCGGGTTGGCCCGAGCGGGTTCGCTTACGGCCTGGATATGACCGATGAAATGCTTGATCTCGCCGAGCGAAACCGCGCCGAGTCAGGCATCGAGAACGTTCAGTTCCTGCGCGGGCATATCGAAGAGATTCCGCTGCCGTGCGGCAGCGTCGACGTCGTCATCTCCAATTGCGTGATCAACCTATCCACTGATAAGGATCAGGTGTTGCGGGAAGCGTGGCGAGTCCTTGCTCCCGGCGGGCGCTTCGCGGTGTCGGACATTATAGTCGACGGGCGGCTTCCGGAATCAATTCAGAGTAATCTGGCGGCATGGTCGTGCTGTGTCGCTGGAGCGCTGACCGAAGAGAGTTACCGCGAGAAGCTGCATGACGCCGGGTTCAGCGACATCGATATCGAGATCACGCACACCTACGATCCAAAGAGCCTCTTCACGGAATCGGCTGATTGCTGCGGCGGGCCGTCAATGAATGACGCCGACTATGAGGCGCTGAAGGGCCGAATCTACGCGGCGTTCATCCGGGCCAGACGACCGTCCTGATGACGCGCTACTGGCGCAGGGCCTGATCGAAGAACGTTGTGACACGTTCGGCGTACTCGTCGGGCGCGACATGATGGGCGTCGAAATGGCCCGCGCCGGGAACCCACCAGATCTCCACGTTCTCCCCGCCTGCCGCCAGATTCCGCTCGCTGTGATCCGGCGGAACCGATTCGTCGTCCAGACCGTGAATCAGCAGGACTGGACGCTCGTTGATTTCCGCTATTGCGTCGACCGGACGCGCATCGTCGAGCCGCTCGTCCGCTCGCCACTCGGCGATGAGCTTGGTTACCGGACCGAATGGGAACGAGGGCAGGCCGATGTATCGCTCGAAGCTGGAGTCGATCACATTGTCGCCATCGCTGAATGCGCCATGAGCGGCAATTGCCCCGATTCGATCGTCCAGCGCTCCCCCGAGTATCGCGGACGCTCCGCCGAGCGACGCTCCGTAGACCCCGATCTTGTCCGCTGAAACTTCCGGCCTCTCGACAAAGTAGTCGACGGCGCTGACAAGATCGAGCCGCTCTCTGGTTCCGAGGGTTGAGTAGACGCCGTGGCCGTAGCGATCAGGGTGCCGGCCGTCGTACGTCAGAACGTTGAAGCCCGCGCTGGTCAGAATATCGACCTGGGGAAGCATCTGATCCTGCCGCTCGCTGAACCCGTGCAGCAGGATGACGCCGGCGTCGCTTTCGCCTGGGAAGAAGCGACCTTCCAGCGTGATGCCGGTCTGGCTGTCAAAAGAAGTAGGTTCCGCTTCCAGGTGGGGATAGTCCCCCAGTGACCAGGCAGAAGCCCGGAGATCCGGTTCGAGCGCCCGGCCGGACGCGTACCAGCCGACTGCGACCACGATGAGCGCGAACAGCAGCACGATGGTGAGAATACTGAATCCGACGGCGCGCAGGCGTCTCCGACGAAGTGACCATTCCTGTGTCTTGTCCATACTGCGCGACCTCTTTCGCTGCGACCGCGAGTCCGTGCGCGCGGGAATCGTCGCACGAAACAACGCGGGGCGTCCAGGCAGAGGTAACCTGACTGTCTCAGTCGCGGAGGGAAATGAACAAACAGAGCGCCACGGCTAGAATCGATGTATCTACGGCGGTTCTCGATGACAATGACTGGTAGACCGATGATCCATTCGGTCGACTCAGGACAGGTTTTCCGTGTCGTCCATCCCAGTAGATCGGATCCGTTCCCGGGGGCAGATACGTTCGGCTCCGCTCAGTGCAGGCTGCGCTGCCCGGGCTGCCGGCGTCCGTCTCACACCTTCTGCTGATTGATCGGAAGAAGCTCGCCCTCTGCTCTGATCTCCTCGGCCCAGACTTCATTGAACGCGCGCTGCAGTTCCTGCCTCATATCGTCGGGAACCGGATAGTAAGGCGCCCGCGTGACACCGCTATCCTCCAGGAAACTGGTCAGTGCAGCTCGCGCCTTTCCGATGATTCCGTGCCGGTGTCC
>SKTL01000410.1 GCA_007122555.1 Thermomicrobiaceae bacterium
CGTTATGAAGCGACGGTTCAGTTCAAGATTCTCCCGACGGTTCAGCCAGGCGAAACGCGCGAGATAGAGTCCGAGCGCGAACGAGCCGAGGATCGCGAGATACTCATACTGCGGGGCCAGAACCAGATAATAGAACCACGGCTGCTCGCCTCGCTGGACATCGTGCTGACCGAGCCAGTAGCCGACGGCGCCAAACGTCCCGCTGCCGAGTCCGCCCAAATTGCTGAAGAGGCTGGTGTAAAGCACGACGAATATCGCACCGCCGATCAGGGACCCGATTCCCCAGGCTTTCCGGTCGCGTAACGCGGTGGCGAATCGCCCTGCGGTTGATTCCGGAGCTGCTCGGCCAACCGTTCCCTCGATCCATCCCTGGGCGCTGGGTCGACGGCGCTCCAGGAGCCAGAGGATAGCGACCAGGGTGAACAAGAAAATCGCAACCGCTACCGCGATGACCGGATGCGTCAATGAACTGCCGAGATAATCGATTACCTGGCCGGTGCTTGGCTCCCGCCAGGGGATTTCCGGTACCGGTCCAACGCCAATGGCGCCGAGCGCTGCGCGGGAGCCCAGGAAAAGCACGACGGATCCCGCGACGATCGGCAGCGCGATGGGGAGCACTCTCCAGGCGATCAGCGCTCCGGTAAACGAGGCAAGAATCGCCAGATTGACGAACGTGATCTCGTGCGTGGTGAGCACGAACCCGACCGACGCGACCGCGAGAATAATCCAACGCGAGGCGGGCTTCTCCAGATATCGGACGACGGCGATGAAGAGCAGCATTGCTCCGACGATTGCGAAGATATCGTGACGAATGAAGCGACTGTAGTAGAGCAGCGACGGCGAGACGAGAATCAGCGCTGACGTCGCAATCGCCCCCCACGGACCGAGAAAGGCGCGTCCACGGAGGAGCCAGGGGAGCATGACCAGCGCGATCCCGAACAGTGCGGCGGTCAGACGTGACGTGTAGTCGGAGTCTCCAAAGATCAGATACGTGAGCGCATTAAAGTGAAAGAGAAACGGCCCGTGCATCATCGGGTGATGACTGTAACCGAGTCCCTCCGAGAAGATCCACGAGTAGTAGGTGTGCAGGCTTTCGTCGTGGTGCAGCGCACGCGAGCCCAGTTCCCAGAGCCGGCTCAATGCCGCCAGCGCAAACAGGCCCGCCCAGATTGCGTGTTCCAGAGTTAGCCGTTTGAGCGCATCCCCTGACAGAATGTGATCGCCGAAGTCTGGGGACTCCGCGGTCGGGTCTTCTGCTGGGTTCAGATGCGGGGTCATTGCCACGAGTTGGTGTCCAGTAGACTTGGTTCCGACAGCAGTCGAATCCGCAGTTTTCGTAAGCGGTTCGGTAAGTCGCTGTTGATTCTACACAGCGATTCCTGTTGGAACGAAACAGATCAATCGCGCGTCGGGCTGATTCGTACAGAGAGAGAACATCGCAGTGCTGGAACCAGAACAGCTAATGCTGAAGATATTCACCGTTTCGGATGGCGGCGGCGCGACCGCCGAGGCCGTTGCCGATGCGGTTACCGTCCAGTTTCCGGGCGTGACGTTTTCGATCGAGCGCTTCGCCGGTGTGCGAACCCGTGAGCAGGTGCTGAGCGCTGTTCGCGAAGCGGAGCGCCACGACGGAATCATCGTGCATACGATTGTCATGACCGAGATCCGCCGCCTGCTGCTGCGAGAATGCCGGCAGCGGGGGCTGGATCATGTTGATCTGATTGGACCGCTCATGGGGCAGGTCTCACAGAAAGTCGGCATGCGACCGCTCCTGCGTCCGGGCGTGAGTCGAGGGCTGAGCGACGATTACTTCCAGCGAATCGAGGCGATTCAGTACACCGTCCAGCATGATGACGGTCAGGGAATGGAAGCGCTCGACGAAGCCGACATCGTTCTGGTGGGGGTCTCGCGAGCCTCAAAGACCCCGCTCAGCGTCTTCTTGTCGATGCGAGGCTGGAAGGTCGCCAACGTGCCAATCGTCCTCGGCGTGGAACCTCCGCCAGTTCTCTATGAAATTGATCAACGGAAGATCGTCGGCCTGACGATCTCGCGCGAGGAACTCGAGCAGATTCGTCGAAACCGGGTGGAGATGTTGGGTACTGGTGAGGGAGGCCAGTATGCCGATCCGGACAAGATCGCGGACGAACTGGCATACTGCCGCCGAATATTTCGGCGAGGCTATCCATGGCCTATCGTGGATATCACTGGCAAGTCGATCGAGGAGTCCGCCAAGGAGGTGATCTCCTGGGTCGAGAGCCAGCGACTCTCCGCGGATTTCGTTGAAGACGAAGTTCAGGCGCCCGGCGCTCAGGGAAGGCGACCATGATGCAGCTCAGGTGGATTGGGGCAATCATCATCGTACTCGTGCTGCTGACCTCAGCGGTATGTATCGGCGGGATCGTGTTAATCGGCGTAACCCAGGCTGATACGCCAACCGGGGACCACATCGCGGTTGTTGACATTCACGGACAGATCACAACGCGCGACCCGGGCGGCCTGTTTGCGGCCGATGGCGCGAGCGCGGAGCGCATCATCAGAGAGCTCGAGGAGATCCGTGACACGGACAGCGTCAAAGGCCTGATGCTGGATATCGATTCGCCCGGCGGCGCGGTAATCGCCTCCGAGCAAATTTACACTGAACTGCTTCGGGTACAGGCCGAGGGCATTCCGATCGTGGCGTACTTCGGGAATACAGCGACCTCCGCCGCCTACCACATTTCGACCCCGGCGGATGTGATCGTCGCGAATCCGGGAACCGTCACTGGCAGTATCGGCGTTATATCCCAGGTGCCAAACCTGGAAGCGCTCTATGAAAAAATCGGCATCGAGATGCAGACAATCACCACCGGTGAGTTCAAAGACATGATGCAACCCGCCCGCCCATTGACTGAAGAGGAGCGCCAGATCATTCGGGATATTCAGGAAGAGAGTTTTGATTCGTTCGTCGATGCGATTGCGGCCGGTCGACCGCTGAGCGAGGACGAGGTCCGGGAACTGGCAGACGGGCGAATCTTCTCCGGGCGGCAGGGAATCGAGAACGGTCTGGTTGATGAGCTCGGCGACCGAAGAGATGCGATCCGGACGATCGGCGAGCTATCTGGCCTTGGAGACGATCCGGATCTGAGAGACTACTCGCCGGGACCTCCCGGATTCTGGGATATTCTGCTTGGCGCTGCGTCTGGCGACATCAACATCAACCTTCCGTCTCCGTTCGAGATGGAGATTGATCCGCGCGATGTTCACCTGGAAATCCGGTCGTCGACGCGATGACGTCTGAGCAGGCCCTCACGCGAACGAACCCGGACGAACCCCATGGAGCGACAGAATCCCGCCTCTCGCAGTTCGCTGGGGATTTCGCCGGGGCGTTACTCAGCCCGTCCGAAACGCTGCGGGATGTCGGACAGCGCGTCGCGATCATTCCGGCAATGATGCTCGTGTTGCTGATCTCGAGTATCAGCGTGGCCGGTCAAGTCACGGCGCTTCTGCTCAACATACTTCAGGCGCCAGGCTTCGAGTCGCCGCTACCGGGACCGGTGCTGGCAATGCAACTCTCCGGCGTCCTCTGGAACTTTGTCTGGGCGCCGGTGCTCTGGACGATCGGAGCCGGGTTGCTCTACGGTGCGACGTATCTCCTCGGGGGACGGGGACGATTCGTCTCCCTCTGGGCTGCAACGGGCTTCGCGCTGGCTCCGCAGTTGCTCGTGGCGCCGATTTCCGCCGCCAGCGAGTTGCTCGGCGCGATCGGCGGCGCCTGGCAACTGCTGGGTTGGCTGGTCGTCGCGCCAGTCACACTCGGCGCGTTTATCTGGACAGGCGTGTTGCTGGTGATCGCCACCCGGGAAACGATGAATGTCTCAACTGGCCGGGCGATCGGGGCTCTGGCGATCCTGCTGGGCGGCCTTATCCTGCTCGGCATTCTACTGATCTGCGTGTTCGCGTTGCTGATAGTCGCGATCCTCGCGTCGCTGACGGCGTGACCTGACTGTTAGTCATGCGTCTCGCGTAACGATTCGAGTTTCCGCCACCAGGCCGGGATCGCATAGGGATCCTCTTCTCCGTGCGCGAACCCGGACCACTCAACGAGCCCTGTTTGCCGGAGCAGAAGCGGAATAACCTGTCCGTGAATAACTGTCTTGGCACGGAACTCCCCGGGCTCGATCCAGCGGCCTAACGCGTTGTTGTAGACGTCTCGCGTTTCCGGATCCTGTTGCATCGCCTCAATGAACTCGACGGTTGTGAACTCCTCGACATTGATGCGTTCCACGATTGGAGCGATGTATGGACGCAGCAGTTCAGTAATCTCCTGCATGCGGGTTTCTGTCGGGCTTGCCACGGCGCACCTTCCTTTCGTCAGCCGCGTTCAGGCGATTATACGGCCGGTACGTGGTGACTGCAGGTCAACACGATGGTACCGGAGAACCGGTACCTGGGAACATTTCGCACCGGTAAATTGGGACAATTGGCGGACTGCCGTTCTCCCTGAGTCACCCTATAGTTGAAGCGTTGGACACGTTCGGCGCGAGGGCGCCAGCGGTACACGTCCACTTGATTCAGGAGCGGTTGGTTCATCATGGCAGCTCACGCAACTCCCCTGCGGCGACACATCTTCCGGCGCGCACTGGTATCCGTGCTGGCGCTTGCGCTGCTCGGCAGCGTGCTAGCACCGGGACTCCCCGCCAGCGACATCGGCACCTACGCCTTCGAACAGGTTTGGTGGCGAACGGACCTGCCGGTTCGTGAAAACCAGGCGGATCGAACCTGGGTCTGGGGACCGGAACCAATCAGCTCGCTCCTCCTTGAACCATACGACGAGGGACATGCGTCCGGCATCGATGGGGCCCGCTGGGTTCAGTACTTCGACAAGACGCGCGTTGAGATTACCCGGTCCGATGGTGACCGCGACGATTCCTGGTATGTGACCAATGGACTGCTCGCCAGGGAACTGATCTCGGGGCGCATGCAACTCGGGGACAACCGGAGCGTGGATTACGCCCCGGCGTCGATCAACGTCGCCGGAGATTCGAACGACCCGGGTGGTCCCACGTATCTGAGCCTGCACCAGGTTAGGGAAGCGGCGCCGCTCCCGAATGGCGCTGTGGTGACGCAGACGATCAATCGCGACGGCTCGGTCGGCGACAATCCGGATTTCGCCGGTTACAACGTTGATACCGCAACCCGGGTCGACGCCACGAATCGCACGATCGCTTCGGTGTTCTGGGAGTTCATGAACGCCGAGGGAACGATCTACGATGGATTCGACTATGTTGAAGGCAGGCTGTTCGAGGATCCATTCTTCGCGACAGGATTGCCGATTACCGAGCCGTACTGGACAACGGTGCGTGTTGGCGGCGAACCTCGCGATGTGCTGATCCAGGCGTTCGAACGGCGCGTGCTGACCTACACGCCGGGCAACCCGGACGGCTGGCGAGTCGAGGCCGCGAACGTTGGTCGACATTATCACCAGTGGCGCTACACGAATGACGGCGCACCGGCGCTGTCATCCTCGGAGATAACGACGAAGCGCGATCTCTCGGAGAATCTGATTTTCATGGGCGAGGTTGAAAACAACGCCCGGGCGGCTTTCGGAGAGGTGGAGGTCGCACTCACCCTCCAGAACAGTGCTGGGGAGCCGATTGACACATTTCGAACGTATCTTGATTCGGCAATGATCGAAGCCGGAGAGTCACTGCCATTCCAGATCTGGACAGAATACACGGGCGACTATGCAAGCTACGATGTATCGTTGCGCAGTCGGCCGTCTCACCGATTCAGCCGCCCGA
>SKTL01000368.1 GCA_007122555.1 Thermomicrobiaceae bacterium
CCCCGGCGATTGTTCCGATGACAAGTACGTCCATACTATGCTTCACCCTCACTTGATAGCTTCGCAGTTTCGAAGCACGATGCGATCAGCTTCCTGCGTTCAGCATGCTTCATCAACCGACTGCAGTCAGTGACTTTTCTCACAGCCGGTTGATGATCAAGCGTAATTCCACGAGGTATTCCGCTAACAATATGGGCCGGTCAGCGACGCAGCCATAACGGTTTCGTTAACCCTGGTTCGATTCTGGTTGATCATGGCCTGACTCACTTGATGGCTCTGGCTGCGCCGGAGCCGTTTTCGGACGCATCAGGAAAACGGCGCCGACGACAATAAGCACCAGTGCGATAACGCCGATGCCGATCCCGACAATGAGCGCGATTGGGATTCCAGATCCGTCTTCTGACTCTGCGAAGAAGGTTTCAGTTCCTTCGAACGGAATCTCCCACTGGACACGGTTGGTTCCGAGCTCGGAGCCGTTATGATCGGTGAGTTCGCCCGGCATAGACACGGTGTACGTCATGTTGATGAACTGGCGCATCATGTCCATCCCCATATCCATGTCCATCTCATCATCGATATCGTCGTCAAGGCCATCGTCGAACAGCGCGGTCCCGTCGACGGTCAGCTCGAACCGATAGGTGCTGCCGCCGAACCCGCCACCCGATTCGGTGAACCCGCCGGAGAACCCATCGACCGGCGGGCCTTCGCCTCCAGTCGCCGCGAACAGATCGTTCAGCACATCCCCGAGATCTTCATTGTCGTCCACTTCGGTGCTGAGGCGCACGCCGATCCGGTCTGCGGTGTCAATGCGCTCGACGTCGAACCCGGCTTCCTCGCCTTCTCGCTCAATCTCATCGAAGTCGAGCTCCCCATCCAGCTCGCCTCCCATCATTTCGTCGTCCATGAATGAGCGATCGATCGACGACGCGATCGAATGTCGCGCGCTTCCGTCGGATTCGAATTCACTCTCCACTTCGATCTGGACACATGCCGCCAGAACCAATGCCAGCGACACTGCCAGAATACCGAGCGGCATCAGCCCTCGAGGTCTTTTCCACATGTAGAACTCCCTTTATCTTTCAACCACTTGTCGCGCTCGTGGTAGGCTGTTCACTGGAGCCTGTGCCCACTACACTAGCACTCCTCCGCGCGAAATCAACCGGTAAATGGTCCCGGATCATTAAGCAGTATGATGCCACGCTGATGCAGATTGAAGAGGAGCGAAATGTCGACTGATTCCGCCATGTGGTTGATCGATGGCCATAGTGACTGGTTGCTGGATGTCTCCGACACGAAACGGAGCTTTTTCGAGGAATCCAGCATCGGCCATGTTGATTTGCCAAGGCTTCGGAAAGGCCAGATATCGGCGATGATGTGTGCGGTGTTCATCCGCAACGATGATCTCCCGCACCATGCCTTGATCCAGACCCTGCGAACCGTCGACAGGCTTCGAACCATCGTGGAAAAGTCTGATGGCTCGGTCCGGCTGGTCGAAGAGTACGACGATCTCGAGCGTTGCCGTGAGGAAGGATCGTTCGGCGCAATTCTCCACTACGAGGGCGCCGAAGCGATCGATCCCGAATTCGCGGTGCTCAGGCTCTCGCATGCGCTCGGATTGCGTTCGCTCGGACTGGTCTGGAGCCGGTCGAATATCTTCGCCGAAGGCGTTGGCGAAAATGATCGCGGACGCGGCCTGACCTATCTGGGCAAGGAACTCGTACGCCGGTGCAACCAATTGGGAATCCTCGTAGACGTGTCCCATCTCAACGTCGCCGGATTCTGGGATGTCATCGAAACGTCGAACGCGCCCATCGTCGCCAGCCACTCGAACGCCCGTGCTGTCTGCAACCACGAGCGGAACCTGCACGATGATCAGATCAAGGCGCTAGCTGAGCGTGGCGGCCTGATGGGAATCAATTTCGCCCGGCAGTTCCTGGTCGAAGGCGCAGCGACCGGCGAGGATGTCTCGCTTGATGCAATGATCGACCACGTCGATCACATCGTGAACCTCGTCGGAATCGACCACGTCGCGCTCGGTTCAGACTATGACGGCGCCAGGATGCCGGCTGATCTCTATGACGCCGCCCAGACCCCGAAACTGATTCAGGCGTTGCGGGATCGCGGGTACGACGATGACGCGATTCAGAAGTTCGGACGAGACAACTGGCTGCGCGTATTGAAGAATGTGTGGACGTAGAGCGGCAGCCGACAGATGCTGAGCGGCCTCTCTCCCAATTCCAGGAGAGAGGCCGGGCGCCAGGGCGATTACGGCATCAGTTCCAGTGACTTGCTTTCGATGACCTGGTTGGCATTGCCGACGAAGTCGTCGATCGGCATCGCGCCGAGGTTCTCGTTGGAGCGCAGCCGCACGGCAACTGCATCGGCTTCGGCTTCTTTGTCACCGACAACAAGCATGTACGGAACCTGCTGCATCTGCCCGCGCCGGATCTTCGCCTGCATCCGGTCGCTGCCGTCATCGACTTCCACGCGGAGTCCGGCCGTTCGAAGACGATCGGCCACACTCATCGCGTATTCGCCGTGCCGGTCCGCGATCGGGACCACTAGCGCCTGCACCGGCGCCAGCCAGACGGGGAATGCTCCAGCAAAATGCTCGATCAATCCGCCGACAAATCGCTCCATTGATCCCAGTACTGTCCGGTGGATCATCGCGACTCGATGCCGGTTGCCGTCTTCGCCGATGTAGTTGGCGTCGAAACGCTCGGGCAGGTTGAAGTCGACCTGGATCGTCGGACCGGTCCATTCCCGGCCCAGTGAATCAAGGAATTTGATGTCGATCTTCGGGCCATAGAAGGCCCCTTCACCCTCTTCAACCTTGTAAACGAGGTCCTTCGACTTCAGCGCGTCAGAGAGCGCCGTGGTCGCAGCTTCCCAGTTCTCAGCCGAGCCGATCGATTTCTCCGGTCTTGTCGCCAGGAAGATCTCGAACTCGTATCCGAACACTTCCGCGAAGTACATCGCCAGATCGAGCACGCCGGCGATCTCTCCCTGAAGTTGATCAGGCCGGCAGAAGATGTGGGCGTCGTCCTGCGTAAACCCGCGAACCCGCAGCATTCCGTGAAGCGTGCCGCTACGCTCATAGCGATAGACCGTTCCCAGCTCCGCATAACGCACGGGCAGATCCCGGTACGACCGGACATCGGAGTTGAAGATCATGACGTGGCCCGGACAGTTCATGGGCTTGAGATAAAACGGGGAACCCTCGATGTCCATCGGCTTGTACATGTTCTCCGAGTACGTCTCCAGGTGCCCGGATCGCTTGTAGATCGCCTCGCTGGCGATGTGTGGGGTATAGACGATGTTGTAGCCGCGTTTGAGGTGCTCGTCCGTCTCGAATCGCTCGACCAGGTGTCGAACCATCGCCCCTTTCGGGTGCCAGAGGATCAAGCCGGCTCCGATCTCCTCACTGACTGAGAAGAGGTCCAGCTCGCGGCCGAGACGCCGGTGGTCGCGTCGCTGCGCCTCTTCGAGTCGCTGAAGAAACTCTTCCAGTTCCTGCTCCGTTGGCCAGGCTGTTCCGTAGATCCGCTGCAGCATCGGGCGCTTCTCATCGCCGCGCCAGTATGCGCCGGCGACGCTGAGCAAGCGGACGTGCCCGATCTTCGAGGTGTTCTCGACGTGTGGTCCACGGCAGAGATCGACGAATGAGTCGTGCGTGAATCGCGAGATCACCTCGTCGTCTGGCAGATCCTCGATCAACTCCAGCTTGTATGGCTGATCCTTGAAGAACTCAACCGCTTCATCCCGCGGGATCTCGTCGCGCTGGAATTCGTGTCCTTCGGCGGCGATTTCCTTCATGCGCTGTTCGATGCCGTCCAGGTCCTCTGGCGTCAGCGTCCTGGGAAGATCGAAGTCGTAGTAGAAGCCCGTGTCGATCGCCGGTCCGATCGCCAGTTTGGCGTCCGGGAACTTCTCCAGAACTGCCTGCGCCATCACGTGCGAGGCGGAGTGGCGCATCTTCGCCAGATCCATCTCTTTCTGATTTTTCGCTTCGACCTGAAGATCCATTTCCTCCGCAACGTCCGCCATGAATTCGTCCTTTCTGATTGGTCCTGTACTCGACTCGGCAATAGATGCCCTACCTGAACCCGTTCACGTGTCCGGTCCTGCACCCGCACATCGCGGCAACCTCGCTCCCTGACGCGACGCGTTAATGGAAAACGCCCGCCGTCCGCTATGGGACGGCGGGCGTCATTGACTTGCCCGACGTGGTTCCACCCACGTTTCGACACACCGTCAAGAGAGGCATGCCGCTCGTTTGATCCAGGTAACGGCGGAAGGCCGGGCGGGCTTCTGCGATATACGTTCAGCCAGCCAGCTCACGGGTGGTTTTCGCCTGACGGCCAATCCGGACAGGGCTTTCAGCCAGTGGCCCTGCTTCTCTGACGGAGCGCGTCGCTACTCGTCCCGCTCATCGCTGCTTCGTTATTCCAGGTGTTCCGTTGAATCTGTCAACGGACGAAAAATGCCGGCGCAGTGCCGGCATCTGGTGGGCGGTACTAGATTCGAACTAGTGACCTCTACGATGTCAACGTAGCGCTCTAACCAACTGAGCTAACCGCCCGTTCGCAGTCCGGAGTATAGCATAGGGATTTCTTCGGCGGCAACAACGAATCGCGCGCTCAGTGACCCAGTACCTTGACCGATTCCAGTCGCGGATGCCACGACAACCGAACATCCCCGAACCTGTTCAGCAGGCTCCGGGCTTCGGCGCAGAGCGGCTTCAGTCCTTCGTTGCGAACCTTCCAGCGGCCGTGAACCTGCTCGACAACGAGTTTGCTGTCAGTGAGGATTTCGATCTCGGCGTCAGCTGGAGACTTGCCGTGCTTTTCGAGTAGCTCGACCGCTGTCTTCACGCCTTCGATCATCGTGCCATATTCGGCCTGATTGTTCGTTACGTTGTCGCCGAAATCGAGCTCATCAACCGGCAGGTGTCGCCCGTCAACTGTGAGTCGAAAGCTTCCATACCCTTTGCCGGGATTTCCCAGCGATCCGCAATCGAAGATTAGCTTGAGTTTCACCGTGTCTCCAATTCGTGATTCCGGGCGGAATTCAGGTGATTGATCGATCAGCATCGAACCGACTGATGATAGCCGGTCGCGTCAAGGACTCCCACCACATTCAAACGGGCGGTTCCTGCGAACCGCCCGTCTCACGAAATCATCTGCATCCGGGTGTTCGCCGGAATCAGGCGTGGGCCGCTTCTCGCTCTTTCGCGTGCTCGATGATCGAATCCATCATGTGACCGGGCACAGGCTGATAATGCGAGAAGTCGACGGAGAAAAATCCGCGACCCTGTGAGATCGAGCGCAGATCTGACGAGTATCGCTGAATTTCCGCCAACGGGGCATAGGCTTCAATGGTGGTGAATCCGCTTTCCTTCGGGTTCATCCCCTGGACCTGACCTCGCTTGCCGTTCAGGTCGCTCATGACGTCACCCATGTACTGCTCCGGTATGGTGATCTTCATGTGCATGACCGGTTCCAGCAACGTCGGGGAAGCCTGTTGCGCCGCCTTTTTGAAGGCTTGCTGCGCGCAGATCTTGAAGGCCATTTCTGACGAGTCGACGGAGTGATACGAACCATCCGTCAGACGAACTTTGATATTCACGACCGGATAGCCGGCGACAAGGCCGTCTTGCATGGATTCCCGGACGCCTTTTTCAACCGCCGGAATGAAGTTCTTGGGAACGACACCGCCGACGATCGTGTCTTCGAACGCAAAGATGTCCTCCTCGTACGGTTCGACGTCGAGGAAC
>SKTL01000083.1 GCA_007122555.1 Thermomicrobiaceae bacterium
GCGCTCGAGGCCGGCATTGTCGACGGAATCGCCGAGACCGAATTCGAAGCATTGTCCATGCTTGACGGCGAAACAGTCCAGACTTCACTCGGGGCGGTGGACCTTGCCACCGACGGCGCCCGGATCATTGAGATTTCAATGACCTGGTGGGAGATCACGCTGCGGGCGATTACGCACGCCTCAGTCGCCTATGCCCTGTTAAGCATCGGACTCCTTCTGCTGATTGTCGAACTCTTCACGCCGGGACGGCTGATTGCGGGAATTCCCGCGGTTGTCTGCCTTGCGCTCGCGTTCGTGGCGCTTGGCAATCTCCCGGTCTCCTGGTTCGGACTCGGCCTCATGCTCTTGGCGACGGTCCTGTTTATCGCCGAGCTTCGCACTCCGTGGATAGGCGTGGCCGGGGCGTTCGGTCTAGTGGCGTATGTCGCCGGTTCCCTGTCGCTCTACCGGCCCTGGGGAGCTATGTCCGCATTCGCGCCGGAAGTAAGTGTGAATGTCTGGGTTATCGTTGGTACCATGGTTGGTTGGGTCATCGTGCTGTTGATCACGCTTCGCGCGGTGTTTCGGGCGCGCCAGAGTCAATTCGAATCACTGCCGCTGGATCTCACGGGCAAATCCGGCGTCGTCATCGAGGCGCTGAACCCGCGCGGTGTTGTACGCATCAACGAACAGGAGTGGTCCGCCACCTCGGAGTCGTCCGGGCATATTGAACCGGGAACCGAGGTTATCGTGGAACAGATGATTAGCGGGGTCGTGTACGTTACGCCGGCGGACGCCGGGCTGGAAAACGCCGATGACCGGGAGCCGTCAACAAGGACGACGGCCGGCGGATCGGCTGAGCCAGTCGACTGACCTGGCTTCGGGATCATCCGCGATATCAGGTTTTGATAGTTGGAACGTTTGAAAGGACAGGTGCTCAATGGCTTCAACAAGTTCATTTGATATTGTCTCGGAATTCGATCAGCAGGAGCTCACGAACGCGGTGGATCAGACCGAGCGCGAAGTTCGAACTCGATATGATCTCAAGAGCACGCCCACGGAGATCGAGCGCTCAGACAACGAGATTGTGATTACGACCGATACCGATTTCACGCTCAAAGCCGTGACCGATATTCTGGAAAGCCGTGTTATCCGGCGCGGGCTTTCCTTGAAGGTCCTCGACTACCAGAAGCAGGACAGCGCCAGCGGCGGTAAGGTCCGCCAGGTCATCAAGCTCAAGCGCGGAATTCCAGAGGACATTGCAAAGCAGATCAGCAAGCAGATCCGCGCTGAATTCAAGAAGGTAACGGCGCAGATACAGGGTGATGCCGTCAGGGTCTCGTCAAAGAACAAGGATGATCTGCAGGCCGTCATCCAGGCGATGAAAGAGGCGGACTACCCAATCGCGTTGCAGTTCACGAACTTCCGGTAGAGTCCCTCTGTGCGCGATCCGGGTAGTTGCTCAGCGACTCCGGCGGCCTGCGCGCTTCCTCCCGGGAGACCTCACGGCCTGGCTGGTCTTCCGGGTCATCAGTCAACGGACCGCGTTCTTCGACCGCTGGTCCGAGAATCTTACCGCCGAGGGGAGAACCGACCGGAAAGACGCGCATCGGCTGCTGCGGGGCTTCAGTCCAGACTCGCTGGAACATCACCCACTGGTCGGGCGCAGCGCGCAGGTGCCGCTCGAACACAGCCACGAGACGCTCGAGCCCGCGCTGCACGTCTGCTTCGACATCGTTCGTCTTCGGCACCATGAACGGCTCTTCCACTTCCATGTAGAAACCATCGCCCTCACGTCGCGCGAAGGTTGGAATAATCGGCGCGCCGGAGTCCCTGGCAATACGAATCGGCCCAGGCGGCAACGTGGTTCGCCGGCCGAAGAACGTTACCTGCTTCCCGTTCTGGAAGAAGTCGCGATCCGCAACGATTCCGATCAACTCGCCTCGTTTCAACGCTGACAGAGTGCGTCGCAGGCCGCCAGGAGTTGCCGGCTCCATCCTGGCTCCCCGGGATCCCCGTAAATGCGATATCGCCGCATCAACGAATTCCGGAACCGTCCTGGCTGTAAGTAGCGTCAATGAGTAGCCGTGCAACCAGATGATCTGCCCTACATAGTCAAAGGCGCCGTAATGCGCCGTTACCAGTACGCCGCCACGCCCGCTCGCGACAACTTTGTCAAGCGTTTCGAGCGCCCCGTCACTGGTGCGGACCGACGCGAGAAATTGATCCCTCGAAATGTGCGGAACTCTCGTAAGATCCGCGAAGTTTCGGGCGCTGGTTCGGAACGCGCTTCGCGTCACCCGCCGCAATTCGCGCTCAGACGCGTCCGGCCCGAGCACGTGCGAGAGATTCGACATCACATTATTGCGATAGGTCGGAAACAGGAGATAGAAGAGCAATCCGCCGAGATCGGCCACGCGATAGAGAAACTGACGGTTGAACAGCCAGAAGAGCCGGCTGATCGCTCGAGCAAGGAGGATCGCCGCTTTCACCTTCGCTGGATTGTTCGGAATCTGGTTCTGACCTGCCACTCGGCGCCCCTTGCTGGCCGCAGCTAGTCAAACATCTCGATACGCCAGCCGTTCGTCTGCGCGATCCGCTCAAGTGTATCCGATGGATTGACGCAGACCGGATGTCCAAACAGATTCAGGAGTGTCTCATCCGTATGATGATCCGCATAACAGTACGAAAGATCAAAGTCGACATCGTGAGTCTGTCCATACTCGATCATCAGGCTCGCCTTGGCTTCTCCATACGGGTGCAACCCGGACAGTCGTCCAGTAAGACGCTGTGATTCGACGTGCATTCGACTGCAGATCACGTCGTTGATTCCAAGGCGCCAGGCCAACGGCTCTACAACGTACGGCAATGACCCGGACAACAGCACAATTCGATGCCCGCGATCCTGATGCCAGAGCACAAAATCGATGCCTCGCTGAGAGAGCGCGGGGAGAATCTCGCTCAATGCGCAGCGGCGTCCGTGCAGTCGCAGCGTAGCGTCGTGAACACCCGAGAGGTAGGGGCGTTCGGCTCGAATCTGTTGCACAGCATCCGTCAACCCCGACTTCATCGCATAGCGGATCGTCTTCCCGGCAGCGCCCGCGCCGATTACCCGCCTACGAATCAAGTAGCGAAGGAATATTCGCTCGGCCGTCGTACCCGGGAGCAATGTTCGATCCAGATCGAAAACCGCGGTGATCATTGCTGCTGCTTCGCATCCTCGGACAGATCCTTGACCGCATCAATGAGCACTGGGACTCCCCGAATGACTGTTAGCGCCAGCGACGCATAGACCATGAACCATCCGAACACGAGCATAGGCCAGGAATCGATAACACTGGCGTACAGCGTGCCGTGAGCATCGGGCAATCGGGCGGCAAAGAGGGCGGTAAGAAACACAAAGGCGATGCCTTTCGCCGCGCCATAAAACGCGCGCATGAAGCGGGAGGCGGTCAGAAAATGCGTAATCGGCGTCCGCGCCATCGCATTATCGCCGAACGCAGACTTGCCCTTCGCGTAACCTACTCCGCGCATGGTATCGACGAAGAAGCCGCGAGTCATCACAAGCAGTGGAGCCCAGATGCCGATCAATCCGAGATGAGCAAAGACAATCCATAACGCATTCTCGACAACCCGGTCGCCGGCGATATCCAACACCGCGCCGAATTCGCTCGTCGAGCCTTGACGGCGAGCAATGAATCCGTCCAGCGCATCACTCAGAAAGACGATCGCAATGACGATCGCCATAATGGCCACCAGTGGAAACGAACGAGTGTAGATCAGCCCGATGGTCACGAAGAGGAGTCCGAGGCGACCGATCGTGATCAGATTGGCCATACGCCTCCCGATCAGGCTTCACGTAACGAAATGACCGGTCTAACTCCGGCAATGCAGCGCCACGCCCGCAGTCCGCAGCGTCCGGCAAGGCGGAACGATTATAGCAGAGGGCAGCTATTGCACCGGATCAGCGGACAGTTCGAACGGCAGCACGTTGATCCAGATATTGCCCTCGGCCAGCGGGATCTCTTCACCATTCTCGCGATCGTGGAACCGGAACGGCTCGGATTGCTCACTTCGCCGCCACTCCACCTCATACCGCTGCCCGTTTCTCAAGATCCAGGCGTTTCCAGACCCATAGAGGTCAACATCGTTCGAAATCTCGCCTCGGGTGTTCGGGGCGATATCGCCCACGAAGAACGGCGCCCACATCACAATCACATTCCGTGGAGACACGATCTCGTTCGAACCGACATCGCGCGCCTCGACTCCCCCGACCAGCCGATCGTAGCTGTCGGTTTCTTCGTTGTAACGAAACTCAACAAACCCGGAGACATACGGGATGTTCACCCCACTCTCCGGTAGACCGTCAAAAGGCGCATCGCCAGAGGTAAACGGGGTATTCTCAGCCTCCCGGTTCCAGCCATGGCCCTCCGCAACCTCGCGAAGCGCCGGAATCGATGTATACAGATTATGCGGAGCAAAGCGGGAGGTGTCCCGCCAGGATGCGGCCCCAGCATTGCCTTCAAGATGCAACAAAGGCAGCCCACGCTGCCACAGGCGATCCTGAACGCCGATAGACGCGCCGGAATAGGCGAGTATCGCGTCGTGCAGCGGGATAATGTCGACATCCATCAATCGGGCGCTTCTGGCCGGCCCGACGACTTCAGGGGCGTTCGTCTGGTAGAAGGCAACGAACCTGGTCACGCCGGCTTCGGTTGGCGATTCGTACACCAGATCAGCCTCAGCAAGCCCGGAGTGTGGCCTGGCATTCGGTGAATTGTCAATCCGAACGGCCATCGGTCTCTGCTGCGGTTGATCAACGGGCTCTCCGGTCAACGTTGAGCGCTCCGGCTCCGGAGTCGGGGTCGGCTCGGGGGTTGGCGTCGGTATCGGCGTGGCGGTTGGCTCTGGTGTTGGAGTCGGTTCGGGAGTCGGCGTTGGTTCCGGGGTCGCCGTCGGTTCAGCAGTCGGGGTCGGCTCAATTTCAACGTCGGGATCGTCGTCATCGTCGCCGGAACAGGCTGCAAGAACAAGCAGCATCGCCATCAGAATCAGCAACGTTTTTCGCACGGAGAAGCCCTCCTGCACACCGCATTGAAATCGCGGCGGCAAACTACCATCAGATCAAATGGAATGCTCGGGGGTTCGCGACCCGCTTCACGTTCGCCTCGCACGAACGACCCTCATTCTAACGCGGCGGGTCGCCCCGGCAACAGTGCCCGTTCACGGGAATCTCACCGAAGACTGGCTACTCGAGAATCATCAGGAGCGCGACCCAGGTGACCGCATGGACAATCAGTGTCGAGCTAAGCATCAGTCGCGCCGCAAACCGGTCGAACTGAGCGATACTCCAGGCCAGGCCGATATTCGCGATGAGCACCATAACGGCGATTAGCGGTAGCGTCCAGATCTCTTGTGGTTCTCCGACTCGACCAGGCAAGCCGTCGACATTCCAGTGCAGGGTCAGCGAGGGAGGTATATCGTCGTACTGAACGAGGATATAGAGCGCCATCGCAACCGTTGTGACTAACCCGACGCCAATGAACGAAATCGCGACCGGGTCGCGATGAATCATTGGCCTGATAGCCGGACTCGTACTCGGTTGCTCGCTCCGGTAGACACGCGTCAGCGGCTGCAGCACCTCGCTACGAGGAGCGCCTTCAGGCAGGATGACTGGTTTTGGTGGAGAAAACTGCGTGGCTGCGGCCTGATTCCGTGCGCGGACTGACTGCTGCTCTGATGTCCAGCCAGCGTCAACAAATTGCTGATAGGAACC
>SKTL01000186.1 GCA_007122555.1 Thermomicrobiaceae bacterium
CCAGTCGGGTTCGCTCCGCCAGATTCTCCGTGTCGTACGGAAAGTGGTAGCTGAGGAGCTCGTGACTGGCGACAATTACGCGAATTGGCCGGTAATCAAGCGCTGCCAAAATCTTGTCAGCGAGGGAAAACGCGAGCTTGCTGTCCTCCGGCATACCGAGCGCCCCCAGTGCGATGCCGAGCCCGTAGAAGCCGTCCAGACAAAAGGAGTGATCTCGTATGCTTTCCGTGCTCCCGATAGATCCGGCGAGCAGGCGCCAGTCGAAGTCGATCCGGCGCTCCGCAGTCGTCGCTGCTTCCTGAAACCTTCCGGTCGTCGCCAGCATAAGCGCGAGCGAGCCGTTCATGGCGTCCAGCGGATCTTTCCGCCATTGCACGTTGTGGGTCCAGCGCTGAACGTCGATGACTTCATCGGGTATCTCGAACATCATGTCCAGCGCATGCTGCATATAACTCAAGCCACGCTGGACTTCCGCGAGATTGACGAGGTTGTTTCCGTGATTGAAGAGCGCCGTTGCCGCAATCGCGTGTTCTCCGCACGCACTGGCGGTGTCATATGCCGAGCGCAGATATTCATTGGCAAGCTCTGGATCGAAGAACCGCAGGGAACGGGCCATTTTGAGCAGTAAGCCGGCTCGCGTTGATTCGCTTTCCGCTACGTCGTCAAGCGCCTCCAGGGCATCCGTATAACGCGAAAAAGCGTCATACGACGCGCACTGCTGATCCGCGTGCTCCCCAGCCCGGATCAGCCACTCGGCTGCTCGTGGATCTCCAGCCCGTCGAAGATGCCAGGCGACGTTGTCCGGGTGAGGCTGATTCTGTTCGAGGTTAACTTCCGCGATTCTTCGATGGATAGACCTCCGGGTCCCGTAGGGTGTGTTCTCGTACACTGCCTCCCGCACGAGCGCGTGACGGAAAGAGACCCGTTGTGACGTCTGGTGCAGAGCCAGGAGCCAGGTGTCTGCCGCCTCGTCCAGGGCGATCGCAATCTCTTCGTCGTCCAGTAGCTGATTCAGCATTGCTATAGGAACCTCGTGTCCGATGACTGAGGCGGTCTGGACGAGCGCGACTGTCGCTTCGTTGACGCGGGCGAGCCTGCCTTCGACGATTTGCTGAATAAGATCGGGCACCGTCGGTTCATCCAGCGCTTCCAATTTCCAGCTTCCGGATACCTGTCGGAGGCTCCCCTGCAGCTCGAGCTGCCGCAGGCTCTCCAGAATGAAGAGCGGATTCCCTTCCGCTCGGTGATCGAGATAACTGACCGTTGTTTCCATATCTGACTCAGGTAACGGATAGAGCAAAGGTATGAGCTGCCGGACTTCGTCCGTACTGAGAGAGCTGGGATTGATGCGTACCGTCTGAGCCTCGCGCACCAGATGGGGCAACAACTCGAAGAGAGCATGCTCCCGAGAGATCTCGTCATCTCGAAAGGTGGCGATAAGCAGAATCCGGTGATCCCGGAGCCGGCGCGCCACGAAACGGAGCAGGTCCAGACTGGAATCGTCCGACCAGTGCAGATCCTCGAGGACAAGAATGACCGGTTTCTGCGTGGACAAGGAGATGAAAAACTCAAGTATTTGCTGGAACAGGTCCTCCTGTCCTCGCAGATCAGACAGCGCGGAGGAATCCACCATGAATTCCGGCAGTTCCGGGAAGCCAGCGGGCGGCGTGTAGGTACTCATCAGCTCGTACCAGGGACCATATGGAGGCGTGGCGCTGAAATCGAAACAGGCTCCGGTCAGGACAATGGCCGTGTCCGGGTCGAGGCAATCGAGCATGGACCTGACGAGTGACGTCTTGCCGATGCCTGCCTCGCCACTGACAAGCGCCAGCGATCCGGTTCCGGACCTTGCTCGGACCAGCGCCGAGTGCAGGGCAGATAGCTCACGTTCACGGCCGATTAGCAAGGTGCTGAACTCGGGTGAGGCTCCTGATGACTCCAAGCTGCGACGGGCGTGTTGATCCATTGCGGACATGATGTCTGCTCACGTTAGAACCGATCAACTGTTGTACGTGCGAATGAACTACTATTTTACCATTCGTGCGATTACGCTGGGAAGCGGATATGATGGATGAAATGATCGTGACGTCTCCATTCGCTCTGGACGTTGGATCAGCAAGCGGGGCAGATGGTTGCCCGGATTCATGTGTCCTTACCCGTCCCGCCTGGCCTTGCTCGTCCCGGACAGGTCAGCTGGACTATACTGACTGGTAAATCGCATCCCGCCCATCAGAGCTGTGGTCGGGGTTGTTGACGAGACATCGAGTGCTTTTCGATCTACTGCCTGAGGTGGGAATTTTGACAGCCGAGACTCAACTCACTGATTCGCGCTGCCCGAGGCTCGTCCTCTTCGACCTTGATGACACGCTGTGTGATCACGACGGTTCGCTCCGCGTGCGCTTGAAAGCGTCGTTCGCAGCCGCGTTTGACGGCAGCCCGCCAGCGCATATCGACCAGATCGTCGAGGAGTCGATCGAGCGTTCCGTGTTCGGAACCGATCATTTCGCTGAGGTGCTCGCGCCGCACGGCGTCGATGATCCATCACAAATCCAGGCGGCGGCCGACATTTATGTCGCTGACCGGTTTCGTGGGTTGAAGCTGTTCCCGGAAGCAATCGATGTTGTCGAGGCGGTTCGAACGCAGGCCGGCATCGGGATGATCACCAACGGACCGAGCGACATCCAGCGACAGAAGATCGACTTGCTCGGCATCGGTCCGCTCTTTCCGTTCATCCTCGTCTCGGAAGAGCTGGATATCTGGAAGCCTGATCCACGAATCTTCCAGCGAGCGATGGAGCTGGGCGAGGCCTCGCCCGAAGAAACCGTCTATATCGGCGACAACCCCGGTCACGATGTCGCCGGGGCGAAAGCGGCCGGGATAACCAGCGTCTGGGTTAACCGGTCCGCGACAGACTGGCCGGGCGGCGATCCGCCTGACTATCAGGTTCGGGACCTGCGTCAACTTTTCGATATTCTGTCACTGGAGCCGGTGCGTCGCTTCTAGTGCCATTCCCGGGAACAATCGATACAATTCTCGAGCGTCTCCACGTCGGAACGCTCAACGACATACTAGTTGGCTCCTGCACCACGGAAAGCGACGAACTGAATGAGCCCACTGCGACCAGCCGGGATGATCGTGGCGCTGATGATTCTGATCGGCGTCTTCGTCATCTCGATCGGCATTTTCGCGTCACGATCGATCGACGACGATAGCGATCCATCGGGCACGCCTGACATCGCGACTTCAAGCAACGCCGGAACTGGTGATGCGACGCCGGAAGATTCGACTGATCCCGAGCAGCCTTCGGAACCGCTATCAGATGATGATGGCGCGGTTGAACCAGAGGCAACCAATGCCGTGACGATCGAAGCCCCCGAAGTTCAGCAGGAACCGCTGAACGAGGAAGAGCTTCAGGAATACCAGCCGAACGAGCTCGGGCAGATCATGGTGCTGATGTACCACCGGATCGAGGCGCAGGATAATCCGGATGACGTCTGGACCCGCACACCCGATCAGTTTCGGGGCGATCTGCAGTGGCTCTACGAGAACGACTTCTACATCATCCCGATTCGCGACTACATCCGGAATGAGATCAGCGCGCCGGCGGGCAAACGCCCGGTCGTCCTGACGTTTGACGATGGAACCGTCGGGCAATTCCGGATGATCGAACAGGATGATGGTTCAGTTATCATCGACCCTGACTCCGCGGTCGGAATACTCGAAGAGTTCGATGCGCAGTATGACGACTTCGTCGCCGGCGGCCTGTTTTCGATCCTGCCGCTCGCGCCGTTCGCCTGGCCGGACGCTGAAGATCAACGACAGTACGCCAGTGACAAGCTGCAGTTCCTGATCGATAACGGGTACGAGCTTGGTAATCACACGGTCGGTCACGTCAATATGGGTGAGATACCGGACGAAGAGATCAAGTCCGAGCTCGCCCGCGCCGAACGGTTGATTACTGATTATGCTCCGGAGGCCGACATCTCTGTGCTTGCTGTCCCGTTCGGGGTTTATCCCGCAGGCGGAGACACATCGATCTTCCGAGGATGGGAGTACGAAGGCGAGCAGTACGAGCTGGAAGGGGCCCTGATGGTCGGCGCCGAGCCTGCTCCATCACCTGTGCACGTAGATTTCGATCCAATGTGGATACCCAGAATCAACGCAGATGATGAACAGCTGGGTCGATGGTTCAGTTTCGTTGAGGAAAACCCCGGTATAATGTACGTTAGCGATGGGAATCCAGATACGGTTACGATTCCCGAGAATGTTCATTCCTGGCTGGTTGATACACTCGATGAGGACAAAGCCGACGGGAAGACGCTCATTCGCTATTAGTACAGAACTCATGCGCCCGAATTGGAGGCGATTGGCTTGTCGATAGACACACGACGCATCATCATGGCGGACGAGCTGGGATACTGCTGGGGAGTCCGCCGGGCCCTGGACATTATTGAAAAAGCTGGCAAGCCGGAAGACCCGGTGGCGACGGTCGGCGACGTGATTCACAATCCGCAAGTCGTGGATCGACTCCGATCACAGGGGGTTCAGACGGCGGAAACGGTTGAGGAAGCCGCCACGCGCGGATTCAAGCGGGTAGCGATAACGGCCCACGGAGCCGGACCGGAGCGAGCTGACGAGGCGAAAGCCCGCGGCATGGAGCTCATCGACACAACCTGCCCGCTTGTGACAAAGGTCCAGCGGTTGGCGCAGAAACTGGTCAAGCAGGGCTACTTTATTGTCGTCTACGGCGATCATTTCCATCCCGAAGTTCGCGGCATTATCAGCTGGTCTGGTACGACACGCGCCGTCGCGGCGAAGAAGATCGCGGATTTGCCCTGGAACGCGCAGCGAGGCGCTTCTGGCGAGGACGTTGAAGCACCGCCGCGCAAAGTCGCCGTTATGAGCCAGACAACCAAGATGGTCGAGGAGTTTCTTGGCTTCACCCGCGAGCTGACCGATATGGTTGCCCGCGAGGGCGGCGAGATCCGGATCTGCAACACCATCTGCGAGCCGACCTATGAGCGCCAGAACGCGCTTAAGCGACTGGCCAGCCAGGTTGACCTCATTCTGGCGATCGGCGGCAAGAAGAGCTCGAACACCGCCCGGCTGGCCGAAGTCGGTCGAGCCTTTGGCGTAGAGAGCTATCACGTTGAAAGCAGTGAAGAGATTGATCCGTCCTGGCTCGAATCGGCCGAGAATGTCGGCGTCACCGCCGGCGCCTCAACGCCGGACGATGTCATCGAGGAGATCATCGAGCGGTTGACCTCATTCGGTTTCGAGCCGCCCGCAAACGGAATGAAGCCGGTCAATCTCGAGGAAGTTCCCAGTTATTAGCTTCGGCGGACATTGTCGGCTAACGATCAATTCGTAGAGTTGGCGGGGCGGTTGTTGCAACCGCCCCGTTGGTATGACACACGATTCGGTGATTCGATGAGCAATAGGCGCGGTGAGCGGACCAGTTCGACGCAGGGATTCTCGACAACCCCCGTGTTGATGATCTTCGGCGCAATGTATCTGGCGCTGGCGGCGCTGATCAGGCGCTGGCCCAGGACACAAACCGATGTTCAGGTGACGCGTGCGCTGCAGTCGAATGATCACTCCGGCCTCGAGCGATGCATGACGTTCGTGAGCTGGTTCGGATTCCGTCCGCAGAGCCTTTTGCTGCCGCTCGGAGTTATCGTTGGGTTCTGGCGTTCCGGCAGGCGGCTTGAATCGGTCCTCCTCATCGCCGCCTGGGGAAG
>SKTL01000339.1 GCA_007122555.1 Thermomicrobiaceae bacterium
ATGGTTCAGCTGGCGAATATCCGGGCCGGACGCTTCAAGATTGACGCGGAACCGGTAAATGTCCGCATGCTGATCAACCGGACACTGCGCGGGATCGATGCGAGCTCATCAAACCGTGAGATTCGAGTTGGAGACGCGCAGGATCTGTTGGCCGCCGGAGATGTGGATAGCCTCGATCAAGTTCTCCGTAATCTGGTTCAGAACGCGATCAAGTACGTGCCGGACAATTCCCCGATCGACATTCGGGCTGAGATGGACGACGATTTGATTGTCATCAGCGTGCGTGATTACGGTCGGGGGGTCGACCCGCAGGAACTGCCGCTTCTCTTTGACCGTTTCCAGCGCGGCCGTGATCAGATGACGACAGCGGGAATGGGACTCGGTCTGTACCTGTCCAGAATGATCGTCGAGGCTCATGGCGGGCAGCTATGGCTGGAACTTCCAGAAGATGGCGGTTCCTGCTTCCGATTCAGTGTTCCCGCCGCGCACGATGAGTAGAACGGCGGCGCGCGACTTGCAGTACTACTGCATGGGCAATCTGGCCCTGCTAACGATAATTCTGACAATGTATGAGAAAGCGCGAGGAGGTCACGAATGGCTGGAATCGGACAATCGCGAGACATTCTGGGTACGAATCATTCCGAACAGCGCGACAAGATCGTTCAACTGCTGACAACGGCATACTGGATGGAGATCGAAACGGTCATGAACTACATCCAGGCGTCGGTCAACCTCGACGGTATCCGCGCCGAGGAAATCTCCGAATCGCTTGCAGGAGACATTCAGGAAGAGCTGGCGCACGCACAGCGATTCGCCCAGCGCATCAAGGATCTGTACGGCACAGTGCCTGGCTCGGCTGACTTCAGTCCGGAGCAACGCTTCCTGCAGCCACCTGACAAATCGACCGATGTGGTCCACGTCATCAAGGGCGTGATGGAAGCCGAAAAGGGCGCCCTCGATCACTACAACAAGATCATAGAAGCCTGTGAGGGCGTCGATTGGGTTACGCAGGACATGGTTGTCGCCGTTCTCGAAGATGAGCAGAACCATTACCGCACGTTCGAGTCATTCCTGAAAGAGTACGAGAACAGCTGAGCCACGCTTTGATTCAGTCCCAATAACGAAGATACCCCCCGCCAGTAGCCTCTGGCCGGGGGGTTCTTCATCGTTCCTCTGGAGGGCGTCTGGAGAGTCAGTTCCTGGCGCCGGCTGAGAATGGTTGGTCAGCATCGATATGGCGGCGGATTAGCAACGGATGTGCTCCGGAGAGTACCCGTGCGATCAAATCGCCGATCGCCTCATCCCGAGTCGGACCAATTCCGACGATCATCCTGCAGTCGCTTTCCGAGACTACTCGCTGTTGTTCCCCTGGATCGTTCAGAACACCGATCGCATTCCACTTATCAGGCGATGGTTCTCGCAGGTAATAGCGAACCCTAATGTCTCCGATTTGCAACATGGCGGGTTGACCATTAAACGGTTCGTACGTCATGAATGCCCTCCCTTGATGCGCGCCAACTCTTCCTGGAATTGCGCTCACGATCCTGCTGCTCACTGTCCAAACACAACCCTGGTAATCCGCGCGCTCCTGCATCGTCAGTTCATCTTAGGGCAGTAGCGCTAACGCTGACATTACGCCGAACGCGGGAATGTTACGTAAACGTTACAGATCACACTCAGCCTGCTTGGGACGCCTTGCCTGCGGGTTGCGCCCCACCCGCGATCAGGCGACACTGTAACCATTCTGATACGCACGGAGACCGCGTGTGATCTCATCGATACCGTCAAACGGGCAACATGAACTCAACGCTTCGTTCGCAGGCAGGGTGTTACGTCCAGCACGAGAGGTGGAAGCAAGATGATTGGAACCGTAGTCGTTCCGCTCGATGGATCGGAACTCTCCGAGCGAGCAATCCCGTACGGAACCGCGATCGCCGAGCAGACCGGCGCGCCACTCTTGCTCATTCGAGTGGCGCAGATCGGCGCCGATGAACCTGAAATGGCGGAAAGCCGGAATTATCTCCGCACCGTTGCAGCTCGATTACCCGGACGGGTGCAGTTCGAATGTGAACGCGGAGACGCGGCCGATACGATCACCAGAATCGCGATCGAAGCCGGTGACCCGGTCATTGTTATGTCTACTCACGGGCGCGGTGGACTGCATCGCTGGATGACTGGCAGCGTTGCAGACAAGGTCGTGCGCAGCGCCGGCGTGCCAGTTCTGCTGGTCCGCGGCGACCAGGAAATTCCGGAATCCGGGAGCATCGACCTGCGATCTATTCTGGTTCCGGTTGATGGCTCGACCTATGGGGAGCATGCGGTGGAGTACGCGGTCGAGCTGGCGAAGGTGTTCGGAGCCCGCCTGCACTTGATTCGGGTTGTCGATACGCCGTCGGCCTATGCGATGCTGAGCAGACACATGGAAGCTGCGGCGACCGGCGACATCCTGGACGAGATCATTGCATCCATGCGGAAGGAAGCGAACGAGTATCTGGAGAAGCTCGCGCACCGCATTCGAGAATCCGGAGTCGAGGTGAAGACCGTAACCCTCGAAGGCTATCCCGGCGAACAGGTCATTGAACACGAGCGTCGTGGTTACTTTCAACTGGTCGTCATGGCGACTGCTGGACGCGCCGGTGTAAGTCGCGTGGTGTTCGGTAGCGTTGCCGAGCGCGTCCTGAAGATGGGACGCTCGCCGGTGATGATGATTCGCCCGAAACCGAACGGCGAATAGGTCGATATGAGACAGGCGCGATCGTTGAGGTCCAACGTTCGGCGCGCCAGACCTGCGGCGAGAACAGCGCATATCAATGTCGGGAAAGGAACTCCTGCATGGGTCCCCTGCAAATTACGGTCGGAGATCTTGTTTTCACTGCGCGATTTGAAGAGGAATCGGCGCCGGAAACGACACGCGCGTTCAGCGAGCTGTTGCCTTACCGCCAGAAACTCATTCAGGCTCGCTGGAGCGGTGAATCGGCATGGATTCCCCTTGGTGAATTCAAACTCGGGGTCGGATTTGAGAATCACCTGAGCTATCCCGCGCCGGGTCAAATCCTCTTCTATCCCGGAGGATACTCGGAAACCGAGATCCTGTTTCCCTATGGTCCATCGTGTTTCGCCAGCAAGATGGGTCAACTGGCCGGCAATCACTTCCTGACAATCGTCGAGGGAATTGAGCAACTGCCGGAAGTCGGTCGCCGTGTCGTCTGGCATGGGGCGCAGGACATCGAGTTCGCTGCGAGGGAGTCCTGAACACGTGCCGGAAGGAGAACGACGATTCACCGATCAATGGGATGCAATCGATCCGTTTGATCCAGCCTATCCGCACCTCTGGATCAAGGTGGAGCATCTGGGTCGCTACCTGTTCGCCCGGAACTTCCTGCAGGATCGAAAAGCCGGGCGCATTGCCGATATCGGGTGTGGGACAGGCTACGGAAGTCGAGAACTGGCGACGTTCGCGTCGTCGGTCACGGCAATCGATGCTTGCCAAGATCAACTCGACAGCATCGGGTCAGGGGACGGGGTCATCGAGACCTTGCGTCTCGAGCTCGGAGTCGAGCCATTGAAGCCACGGGTCGACGGCGCCGAATGGGACGCCATCGTCTGTTTTGAAACGCTCGAGCATCTGACCGATCCGGCGAAAGCCCTGACGGAGTTCCGGGATGGCCTCGCTCCGGAGGGTCATCTCATAATATCAGTTCCGAACAGTGTCGCCGAGCGAACTGACCCGGTCGGCCTGCTCTCCAACCGCTTTCATCAGCGAGTGTTCACGGTTTCAGCAATCAGCGACCTGCTGATCGAAGCTGGCTTTCACATCCAGCATGTGCTGGGTCAGCCATTGGCGTCCGAGATCAATCGGAACGAGACGCGTTTGATCCGTCGCAAACAGACGTCGGGCCGGATCGGCGATGAGCCGGCGCTGCACGAGGCGGAGACAATTCGACGCCTGGCTCTCGCAGTTGGATATCCGGAACAGCGCGATGTCGAGCGTTCGTACTCTATCATTGTCGTTGCAACGCCGGGGCGGCAGCAGTCCGCGCACAGCGGGCCAGCGTGAATCCGGCCAGGCGCGAAGCCATTGTAATCTGTAGAAAGGTGCTTGAAGGATGCCCGGAAAGGATACCTATAAACGCGCGCAAAAGGTCCTCGCCGGTGGTGTAAGCGCCTCGATGCGCATCCACCCGTACCTGGAACGCCCGGTCTACGTGACGCACGGAGACGGGGCGCACATCTGGGACGAAACGGGCGCTAAACTGCTCGACTTCAACAACTCGAACGGCGCAACGATGCTCGGTCACAACTACCCCGCGGTGCAAGACGCGATGCAGGAGTTGATGAATAAGGGGCCGGTGTCCGCCGGCGAGTCCGAAGAGCATGTGCAGCTGGCCGAGCGTCTCTGCAAGATAATTCCCAGCGCCGAGCGCGTCCGGTACGCCTCAACTGGAACCGAAGCTACGTCCCTCGCGCTGCGACTCGCCCGACATGTCACGGGCAGGCAGAAGTTCCTGAAATTCAACGGTCACTTTCACGGTCTTGCCGACGCGTTCCTGTTTCAACCGCGCGACACGATACACGCCAGCGCCAAGCCCCAGGCAGTCTCGGGCGGAGTTCCGAGCAGTTACGCCTATGATTCGCTGAGCGTATCGTGGAATGACCGCGACGCGTTGGACGCGATGATGGAGCGAGAGGGAACCTCCATCGCCGCGATCATTTGCGAGCCAGTCTGGTACAACGCCGGCTGTGTCCCGCCGGATGAAGGATTTCTGGAACACCTTCGCGAGGTCGCCGATCAATACGGCTGCGTGTTGATCTTCGACGAAGTTCTCTCGGGCTTCCGCATGGCGCCCGGCGGCGCGCAGCAGCATTACGGGGTGATGCCCGATATCACTACCCTCGCCAAAGCGCTGGCGAACGGCATGCCGCTATCGGCCGTTGTCGGGAAAGCCGAGTATATGGAGCAACTGGCGCCTGTCGGCCCGGTTGCGCACAGCGGCACCTATTCCGGACATCCGCTGGCGATCGCCGCAGCCAACGCCGCGACCGAAATCCTCTCGAAGAAGAAGACGTACACAGATCTGAACAAGACCGCAAACTGGTTCTACGAGCAGCTGCAGGAGAGCTTTGACGCGGCGAATGTCCCGGTTCGCGTTCAGGGAGTTGGCGCCCGCTTCGGTCTCTACTTCAATAGAGAAGAAGATGTGCGGACAAGTGAAGACGCGGCGACGAATGACCACAATCTGAACCGCCAGTTCGTGACCGGGTGTTTCGATCGCGGTGTCTACTTCCACGCCTATCGAACGGCGGGAGCGCCGGGGCATTCAGGCATTACCCTGTCGCATACACGTGAGCAGCTGTCGGAGGCGCTCAACGTGATACAGGATGTGGCGAAAAGTCTGGAGCGGTAGACTGGCGCAGTTCACAATGACGCATCCGGATCCGTTTGATTAACAAACGGACCTCCGATTACATCCCGCTGTCGGTCGGTCGCAGCCCTGGTTAGCCGACTCGATGCGCGCGCGGTGGCAGATGATCGTCCGCGTTGTCCTCGGGAACGTAACCGAGCTGAACGACTGCATCGGAGATATCCCAGGTGCGGGACGTGTTTCCGGAAATGGCGTAGTAGGTCGCGAATCCGACGTCGCTTTCGATACTGCGCCAGATCAGCTGGGCGCAATCCCGGGGGCTCAACCACATGTATCGTGCGATCTCATCTCGCGGGGCATCGCCATAGGCTC
>SKTL01000402.1 GCA_007122555.1 Thermomicrobiaceae bacterium
ATCGTCGGGATGTACTTCGTCCTGTCGTTCGGTGAGCAGGCCTGGCGCGCCCAGGAGCTTGAAGAGGACGTCGCTCGTCGCCAGGCGGAGATTACTGAGCTGCAGACCAGGCGCGAGAACCTCCAGCAGCAGATTACCGCCTACGACGGTGAACAGTACGACACCTATGTTGCGCAAATTGCACGACGCGACCTGAACCTCGCTTATCCGGGCGAGACCGTGATGCTCGTCCGCTGGAACGATCCGCCTGACGAACCGGAGATCGACGCGCCGGAACCCCAGTCAGCCGACCCGGACGCGAACTGGCGGAAGTGGCTGGACTTCATTACCCACAGGGGGTAAGCGATCATCAGAACGATGCGCAGGCGACGCCATTCGGGAGACCCAAACAGCTGGTCCAATCCGACAAACTTTCGGGGCACGTTCACCGCCAGGTCGAATTCTGATGTCTGAGCGTCATTGATCCAGCAACGGATATCAGAAGGACGTTGCGTACCGTTCGACAAGCAACTACTATTACCACAGGTAACACGTGGCGCTCCATCGGGCAGGTTTGGTCGTCACAGTGAACGTTCCCGGTCCAGCTGCGCATTCTGCGCATTTCTCCGGAGCGGTGGGACGCCTACCGGAATTGCCGAATCCAGACCCGAAACGTTCACGTCACCCGCAACATCGGACATCTGCGCGAACGGCATGGGGACGCTGTCGCCAGATACAGAATTGTCTCACGGGATATCTCACTCGTTGACGTTAGCCTTTCCCGGGGCGCAGAAAGGGGAATGAGAGTTCGGATATGACCGCATCACAAGCGAATGCAAACGACATCGTCGAGATGACGACAAAAATGCTGGTCCAGCTCCAGCAGGAGCCGGGCCGAGGATCCTCCGATTGGCCCAGTGTCACGATGCAGCAACTCCGGGTCATGATGATCCTCTACGCCGACGGACCGACGAGAGTTTCGGTCCTCGCTCGACAGCTCAACGTGTCCACGCCGACTGTCACCGGCATTCTCGATCGTCTCGTTCGACAGGAATTCACCTACCGGGCCGATGATCCACGCGACCGCCGTGTCGTGCTCAATGCCCTCACGGATAAGGGACGCGAGGTGATTGAGCACTTACAACCGATCGATTCCTCCCGGCTGGCGAGGGCGATCGAGTCGCTCTCGCCAGAAGAGCAACGCTCAGTCATGAACGCGCTGAGCAAGCTCATCGACGCCGTGGAATCGACCACAACGGCCAACTAGACCCGTACTCCTTCGAACATGGCGGCCGCGGTGCGCGGCCGCCTCGTCATACGGCTCACCCGATCCAGCGTCTGGCTCGATACCGGTACGAGCAGCAGGAACAGAAACGCAAGAATCGTTGCAGCAAATCCACGCTGAACTGTTCGGCGCATGATCTCTCCAGACCGGATCAGAGTCATCGAATAGCGGCAGTTTAGTAAGCCTGCTCCAAACAAGCATGCGCCGAATTCCGGCCTTTTTCAACCGGCATTCCAGCTTCGATTTGCCGTTTGCACGCGTTCTGCGTAGGGTTATGGGATATGGGGACCGTTATGTGTCGCCCAGACGAGGCTTTTAGATGAGGAGTTTTGAAAATGGCTGATACTGATCAGGAAATACGAGAGCACGTCTCGAGGATTTACGCCGACCTGTCACGCCCGGATTCCTTTCCGGAGCAGGTTGACGAAGTGACGATCGAAGAAACACATATTTCGATTGTCTTCCTCGTGGGTGATAGCGTCTACAAGATTAAACGCCCGGTTGATTTCGGGTTTCTCGATTTTTCTACACTCGAAAAGCGCAAGTTTTACGGTGAAGAAGAAGTCCGGCTGAATTCCCGCCTCACGCACAACGTCTACTACGGCGTGGTCCCCGTCACCGAGGACAACGGTCGATACAGGATCGAAGGAGACGGTCCGGTGAAGGAGTGGGCGGTCAAAATGCGCCGCCTCCCGGATGAGGGTGTCCTGGCCGAGCTGGTGCAACAGGGCAAGGCCGACGAACACGTCCTGAACCGGGTTGTTGAACGTCTGGTAGCCTTCTATCCCAACGCAGACACTGGCGAAGGGGTCAATGAATGGGGCACGGCCGAAGCGGTCGGCTTCAACATTCAGGAGAATGTCGATCAGTCGCAGCCGTACGTGAATAAGTTCATCGCCCCGACCCAGCTCGACCTCATCGACAAGGCGTCAAAGGCGTTCCTGAAGGGTCAGGCGGACCTCATGCAGAAGCGGGTCGACACCGGCAAGATCCGGGACGGCCACGGCGACCTTCACCTCAAGCACATCATTATTGAGGGTCCGCGCCCGGAGCAAATGCAGATCATTGATGGCGTGGAGTTCAATCCGCGAATCCGTTGCGGCGACATCGCGATGGACGTCGCCTTCCTGGCGATGGATCTCGACTTCCAGCGCCGCCCGGATCTGGCAAACCACTTCATCACCCAGCTCACCAAGCGCATGGACGACCCGGATTTGCCGCGCCTCGTGCAGTTCTACAAGGCGTACCGCGCTCATGTCCGCGCCAAGGTGGCCTGCTTCATGTCCGAGAACATCGCTCCGGAGATGGAAGAGTTCGTTGCAATACGCAGCGAGATTGAACGCTACATCGATCTGGCGACGTCCTACCTGGTGAAGCCATCCCGCCCGACGGTCGTCATCGTTGGTGGACTCTCCGGCACTGGCAAGAGCGTGCTGGCGCGGCGAATCGCCCGAACGATCGAGGCTGACTGGCTTTCGTCAGACCGGATTCGCAAGGAGATCACCGGTCACGATCCGCACGATCGGCTAACCGACCGATACGGTTCCGGAATCTACAGTCCGGAGATCTCTCAGGAAACGTACGACACGATGATCAGCCGAGGCGTTTCCGCCGCCTCAAATGGCGAATCGGTCGTGATCGACGCGACGTTCCTCGATGAAGAATGGCGCGCCCGCGCCCGAGACGCCTTCAAGATCGTCGACGCGGACCTGCTGTTCGTCGAGTGCTGGTGCCCGCCGGAAGTCGTCGCCCAGCGGCTGGAACAGCGCCAGTCCGATCAGGACGAGGCGAGCGACGCCGGAACCAGCATCTACGAAGAGCAGCGAGATCGCTACGGCGATCAGATGTCGAAGGTCCAGAACCTGCAGCACATCGTGGTGGATACGAACCGCCCGGACGCCGAGGCGTTCGAGGATGTCCTCAAGGTTCTCGACCTCGTTCCGCGCCAGTAAGGCCGGGAAAACGCACCACCGTTGCGGATATCCAGCGGGGCCAAATCAGTCCGGCCCCGCTTCCTGTTCTATCTCACCAGATGTCCGACCCCGGTCAGCCGGCGTCTTCCCGGGCTGAAGCGCTGGTCGCGCAAGCTTGATGTAGCGTTGAACACTCGTCCTGTTTCGCGCGTCGTTGGCCAACCCCATCAACTCCAGAAGCTGTTGCTCGTCGAGACCGTTCCGGGCCTGATTGACGGCGAACGTATCCCGCAGTGATTGCGGCGAAACGGTCTTATCTATCTCCGCTGCCGCCGCAACGCGCTCGATGAGCCGGTTCACCGACTGCGGCAACATCTCGAATACGCGCTCGCCAGTTCCGTGCGCCTCGATCAACCGCTGGTACAGCGTGGCGAACTCCTGACCGCCACCCAGCTTTCGCTCCTTACCGGCGTAGCGTGGGTGGTCGTAAAAGATATAGATCACCGGCCCGTCCGGATCATCCAGATCGATGTCGGGATGGCGTAGCCGGAGCAGCTCCGAGCGAGTCAATCCGAGATTGAGCAATAGCCAGATTATCGCGTGCGCCCTCGGTCCTTCACGCTCGGCGGCGTCAAGCAATCGCTCCTGCTCTCCGGCGAACAACGGTTTGGGAGTCTTCAACGGAATCCGATCTGGATGGAACGATTGCGCCGGGTCGCGATCAAGCACCTGCGCCTGCGTAATGAGGAACCGGAAGAAACTGGAGACTGAGGTGAGTCGCCGCTTTCGCGTCGAACGGTTGTGACTGGCGTCGAGGTACTGCGCAATATCCCGGCTGGTAATCTGGTTGATTCGCTTCGGCCCGATCATCCCGTTGAGAATCGAGAGATCGTAGGAGTATGAGTCAACCGTATTTCGGGGGTATCCGGCCTGCTCGAGGTATCGCCGATACCAGTATCGAGCGATGTCCAGACTCGATTGCGGCGTCAGATCATTGATCTGTCCCGCGTGTCCGAGCAAGCGAGCGCGCCCGCCGACCTCGAAGAGCGCAGGTTGATACACGACCTCGTCGTCTGGTCGCCCAGAATTGTCGTCAGCCATCTGGCGTCACCCCTCAGCAAATTGCCGATGTCCGGATTATACGTCAAGTTGTTCATCGAGGGGATATGTTGACTCGCCGGAGGCGGGCGTCTCAGTCCGCAACAGATTCGCTCACCTGCAGCAGAGAGGGATCCTCGTTCAGTCGTTTGACAAACCGGCGCACCAGCTCCGGATGAAACTGCGTGCCGGCGCAGCGTTCGAGCTCCGTCATCGCCGCGTCAATCGAACGCCGTCGCTGATAGGTTCGCTCGGACGTCATGGTGTCGAACGCGTCAGCCACACAGATGATGCTAGCGGCGATCGGGATTTCATCAGCCTTCAGTCGGGACGGGTACCCGCGCCCATCCTGCGCCTCGTGATGATGACGGACCATAGGAACGAGATCTTCCAGCGCGGGGTGACGTTGCAGAATCCTGGCTCCGCGATCCGGATGCGTCTTGATCAGCGCAAACTCTTCGTCGGTCAGCCTGCCCGGCTTCTGGAGGATGCGATCCGGAATCCCGAGTTTTCCGATATCATGCAACAGACCGGCCAGCTCAATCCGTTCAACAACCTCCGCGGGCTGCTCCATCAGCTCCGCCAGAAGCTTGCTGTAGAACGCAACATGCCGGGAATGCTCCATCGTCATGGGGTCTTTGGCGTCAACAACCGCCGCGAGGACCTCTGTCGAAGCCCGGTACAGCTCGCGATTGTGCTGTTCCAGCGTTGTCCGATCGAGCGCGGCGCTGGCCAGTCCGGCGAACAGAAGAAACGTCTCGAACTCGACGGTCGTAAATCGATCTCGCCCCGCTCGATCCATGAAGACGATCCCGATGATTTCGTCCTCAACGATCAACGGACTGACCATCGCGCTTTCGCCAACATCCCGATAGTACGATCGTTCCCGGCGGTCACCGTACACGGAGCTCTCCCGGAGATCAGCCTGGTTATCGATGATCGGTAGGCGGAGACGCGCTGATTCCCCGCACAACCCTTCATCAATCGGAAAAAAGTCCCTGCCGGGGCCTTCCACACCGTTGCGGCGGTACATCTGGGTGTGCAACATCTGCCGTTGCATATCCAAATCCGCGATAATCAACTGGTCGCACGGGATTATCCGCTCCAGTTCGTCGGCAATTGTGCGAACCAGTTCGTTGATATCAGGCTGGGCGTGCAACGCTTCGGAGACACGCAACAATGCCTCGTGGTTGCGCTTGATCTGATGCTGCTCCATCGCGTCGCCGACCCGCTGAGCGATAATCCGTCCCAGCTCAATCTCACTTTCTCGAAACGCAGCGTCTTCGTTCCGAGAAAAGAAAATCATCATTCCGGGGGCGCGATCCTGCTGGTACAGCGGGATCGCAAGCACGTGCCTCACGCCGAGCTGCTCCAGGAAATCCCGCAGGAACCGATGCTCATCCCAGATTCTCGATATCGGAAACGAGAACTCTTGGTTGGACACCAGCACGTGTTCCA
>SKTL01000102.1 GCA_007122555.1 Thermomicrobiaceae bacterium
CGGAGTAAGCCACAGGCATCGGCATGACCGTTCGGTGTTCAGGTGGTGGCGGAGGCGTGCGAGCCCGCGCGCGAAGACGCTGGTGTGGCGGCGAGGGACGGCGCAGGTGAGCTTGATTGCGGTGGCGCCGTTCGGCGTCTTCGAGCCGTGTTCAGTAACCCAGCGTTCCGAGACTGGCGACCGCCATGACGAGCCAGTGGCGGGCGATGCGGATGGGATCGGCGCGTCGGGTGCGATGCCAGTTCCCACCAAGGCGTTTGATCTGGCGAAAGCTGATTTCGATCCAGCAGCGCAGCGCATACTAGTTCGGCCCGACCATGGACGGAGACAGATCGGTCAGCAGCAACCAGGGCTCCAATGCAGGCGGTAGGATGCTGCATGAGCGCGTAAGAGTGTTTTCCCGTACTATGGACTGTTTGTCCGTCCATAATACGCCGAGCCTCATGCACCTTCTATTTCAGTTGTCCGGACATTGCCTACCCCTGTCAGCCACACTTGGGTGAGGAGCCCGGGGGGTGAGGGCAATTACGGAGCTGAGGACAATCCAAAGAATTCTCCCACATTTGGGAGCGGCGAGAAAATCGTGAGCGTTTGCCGCAAACCCCTTCTTCCAGGCCCGTCCCGACGGACGGAGGGAACTGGAAGAAGGGGTGAGGGTATGAGGGCTGCGCCAATCTATGCTAGTCTGCACCTGTACATGACTTGCCAGACGCACCGTTCCAGAGGGAGCGGGGAAGGACGTTTATCAGTGACGACTCAGCTGCCGCCGGACATCGACAAACTCTTCAGCCAGCGTTCGAACCGCCATGGACAGGCGGCCTTTACCAACCCGCGTAACATTGGCGACCGGATCGCGCTCAGCGCCGGGTATCCCGATCCTTCCTCAATGCCGAAGTCGGATATGGCCGAGTCGATGCGCCTTGGTCTTGAGCGAGATGGTGAGCTCGCCCTGCAATATGGCGCAAATCGCGGCTATGATCGCCTGCTCGAGCAGCTTCAGGTCAAGCTGAAGCGTGATCAGGGTATCGAATGCACGGAGGACGAGCTGCTGATCGTCGGCGGCGCCGGACAGGGGTTGGGACTGATCGCGGACGCCTTTTGCGACCCCGGCGATGTGGTCATCAGTGAAGAACCAACCTGGATGGGCGCGGTCCGCCACTTTCGGGGGATCGGCGTCGATGTCGAACCGGTGCGGGTAGACGACAAAGGCACGAGCATCGACGAGCTGAAAGCCTCAGTTGAGCGGCTGGAGAGCGAAGGTCGTCGCCCGAAGCTGATCTACATGATTCCGAATTTCCAGAATCCGATTGGCGTCACGACAACGCTGGAGCGCCGCAAGGAGATCATCGACCTGGCGAAGACGCACATGATTCCGATCATCGAGGATGACGCCTATTCAGATCTCCGCTACCGGGGTGACAAGTTGCCGACGATGTACGAGTTGGACGACTCGGGTATGGTTATCTACCTGAGCACCTTTTCCAAGATCATCGGGGCGGGCTTGCGTCTTGGCTGGATCGTGGCGCATCCTCGTTTCATCAGTGCGTTCGCCGCGTTGAAGCATGAAGGGGGAACCAGTCCCTTCGTCAGCGCCGCGGTTACCGAGTTCTGCGCCAGCGGAACACTGGTCGAACACATTGGCGAGCTTCGAAAGGTCTACGGTGGGCGCCACGCCGCGATGATCAAGGCGCTGCAGGCGCACATGCCGGACGGCGTGAGCTGGTCTGATCCTGAAGGCGGATTTTTTGTCTGGGTCACGCTGCCGGATGGAATCTCGGTCGGTGATGTAACGCCGACGCTGAAGGATGCCGGAGTCGATGTCTCGCCCGGTACGCAGTTCTATTTCCATGGCGGCGGCGACAACGCGATCCGGCTGTCTTTCTCGTTTGCGAACGAGGCCCGGATCGAGACGGGCGTAAAAGCGCTAGCCGAGGCGATCGAGGCGGCAGCTGCCCGGGGGTAGACGTCCGCCGTGCCGTGAAAAGCACCCCCGGTTCCGGATCGCTACTACCTTCTCCCAGTGCCGGGCGGGGGCCGGAGGTGGGGGTGACGCACCTTTCACGAAGCTGCCTTGCTTTGCATTTCCGATCATTCTCGCTCAGTTCGACCAACACGTTCCTGCTAGAATAGCCCTTCGTGTCATCAGGCGGTGACACGGATCAGAGTGACTTGGAATCAATTCGCCGCTGACGGAGATGCGCCAGCGACTACGAAGGCCATCGGGGTGTGAGCGCGCCAGACAATCGACCGATTCGTCCACAATATCGCCATCGTCCGGCAGACCGGGTTGTCCGACGGGAGGTGCTCGAGACTGAGACGTTCAGTCTTCACAGCCCGAGGCGGCAGCGGCGAACGCTCAACCCGGCGCTCGCCCTGATCCTTGGCTTCGCCGGTCTGATCGTCATCGGCACGATTATCCTGATGCTGCCGTTCGCCAGCACCCAGGAAGGGTCAGTCGGGTTTACCGCGGCTCTGTTCACCTCCACCTCGGCGGTCTGCGTGACCGGGCTCGTTGTGCTTGATACCGCCACCGCCTGGACCGGCTTCGGCCAGGCGGTCATCCTGATTCTGATCCAGCTCGGCGGAATCGGCTTTATGACAAGTGCGACGTTGCTGTTGCTCTTCCTGCTTGGACACCGGGCATCGTTGCAACAACGGCTCTTGCTCGGGCAGACAATGGGTGGCGGCCTGCCGGGACAGGTGATCCAGATCATCAAACGCATAGCGATCCTCACACTCGCACTGGAGGCGATTGGCGCTGCGATCCTGTTTCCGCGGATGGTTCGCGAAATGGAACTTCGCGAGGCGCTCTGGTGGAGTGTCTTTCACAGTGTCTCGGCATTTAACAACGCCGGTTTTGATCTGGTCGGCAACTTCAGCAGCCTGATTCCCTACTATCAGGATTTCTGGATTATCTCCGTGATCGGCATACTCGCTGTTCTGGGCGCTGTCGGTTACACCGTGCTCGCTGATACGGTCGGGACCAGAGGCGTCTGGCGCCGGATGTCGGTCGATACTCGCCTGGTTCTGAGCGCCTCGGCGGCGTTTCTGGTGATCGGATTCGTCTTCATCCTGGCGACTGAGACCTCGAACCCCGATACGCTTGGCGCTCGAGACTGGCCGACTCGGATCATGGATGGCCTGTTCTACAGTATGACCCCGAGGACATCCGGATTTACCGCGATCCCGATGGATCAGGTAAACGACGAGACCTCGTTCTTTACCATGGCGCTGATGTTCATCGGCGGCGGTTCCGGATCGACGGCGGGCGGAATCAAGATTCAGACGTTCATGCTGTTGTTTTTCGCAATTCTGGCGGCGGCGCGAAATCGCGAGCAGGTGGTCGCGTTCGGGCGGGAGATGCCGATTTCGCTGGTATTCCGGGCGCTAACGGTGGCGCTCCTTTCGATCGCGCTGGTGTTCAGCTCGGCAACGGCGCTCACGTTCTTCGAGGACTTCTCGTTCCTCGAGATCCTGTTCGAAACGGTGTCAGCCTATGGAACGGTCGGCTTGACGCTCGGGATCACCCCTGAACTGGGCGAGATCTCACGAATCATTGTGACGGTCACGATGTTTATTGGAAGGCTCGGGCCGCTTGCTCTGGTGCTGGCGCTGGCAGGGTTCGCCACGCCGCACGCTACACGCTATGCGCAGGAATCGGTGAAGATCGGTTAGGAAAGGAGGCCGCTCGTGGCCAGACAGATCATGGTGCTGGGAACCGGGCGGTTCGGATCGGCAATTGCCCGCGAACTCGAGCGCATCGGCAACGAAGTGCTGGCGATGGATCGTGACCCGCGTGCGGTCGAGGCGATCGCCGATCACGTGACGCACGCGCTTACCGCGGATGTAACTGATCAGGAGATTTTGCGCGGGTTCGGCCCCGAGGATTTCGATGCAGCCGTAGTGGCGATTGGCACCGACGAGCGCTCCAGCATTATGGCGACCCTGATTCTCAAACGGCTTGGCGTCCGGCATGTCCTTTCCAAGGCGCAGAACGTGCTGCATGGAGAGATCCTCGGCATGGTCGGGGCCGATCGAGTCGTCTATCCAGAACGTGAGACTGGCACACGGGTGGCGCACTCGCTCCTGATGCCTCTGGTTGTCAGCGACTACTTCGATGTTGGTCCAGGATATGGGCTGGCCAAGCTGCGGGCGGCCAAGATGGCCGGAAAGACGCTCGCGGAGCTTGATCTTCGCGGCAGCTTCGGGGTGACGCCGCTCTTTCTGCGCCGTCGCGACAAGGTCCTGATGAATCCGCACCGCGACGAGCGGCTCGAAGAAGGGGACGAGCTGACCGTCGCCGGACGGGACGATCAGCTCGAGAAGCTCGAACTCTAGACGACTATCTGGATTGGGCGGCAGCTGTGGCGCCCCTGTCAGACCTCGGTCGCCATCAATGCCGGCTCCCTGGCGACGTGGTGGTAGGCGTTGGTTGCGTATTGCGATACCATGCGCTGCGCGTTGAAGAAGGACCCATTCAACGCGATTGCCCATCGGCCAACCTCGGCAAACGAGAGCGGTCGCTGGTAGTACATAGGCGCAATCGTAAACTCGAGCTGATCATACAATGATGAGAGTTCCTGCTCGGTGTTGCTCTCAGGCCGATCATTTCCGATCGCCCATCCAGTGATTCCTTCGACGTGCCCTTCGACCCACCACCCGTCGATCACGCTCAGGCTCGGAACGGCGTTCAGCGCCGCCTTCATTCCGCTGGTTCCGGACGCTTCGAGCGGCTTTTGCGGCGTGTTCAGCCAGACGTCAACGCCACTGCAGAAGAGCATCCCGAGCGACATGTCGTAATCTTCCAGGTACACGACTCGTACAACGTCCTTCAGATCTGCGGCCGCTCGGTAGACCCGCCGGATGAGCTCCTTGCCGCCTTCGTCGCGCGGATGGGCTTTGCCCCCGAACACGATCTGGAGCGGTCCAAACCGTTGAGCAATTCTCCGGAGCCGTGCAGTATCGGCAAAGAGCAGATCGGCGCGCTTGTACGGCGTGGCGCGACGAGCGAACCCGAGGGTCAGCACGGATGGGTCCAGGCTGATGCCCGTCCGTCGATCGATGTCCTGAAAGAACGCTTCTTTCGCTTCCAGGTGGGCGTTGGCGACCGCCTCCAGCGGCAGGCTGACCGCGTACCGAAGGTAGAGGTTGTCCTTGCGCCATTCGGGTATGCGGGCGTCGAACAGGCGCTGGAACGGAGGGCTTGTCCACGTCGCCGCATGCACGCCGTTGGTTATCGAGTCGATGGGGTATTGCGGAAACATGCTGCGAGCAACTTCCCCGTGCCGGAGCGCCACACCGTTAACGTATCGAGAGAATCGCAGCGCCAGGAAGGTCATATTGAGAACCCCGCCCTGACAACAGCGCGATGCGAGAACGATCTCCGTTATGCGCTCGCCGAGGACCTCCCGGACCAACTGCTCCGGAAACTGATCGTGACCGGCGGGAACCGGCGTATGCGTGGTGAAGACGCAGTGTCGGCGAACCGCATCGATATCATCCTCGGTGAGATCGGCGGGCGGGCGGCTATCAAGCTGCAAGCGTAGGAGCTCGATCGCCAGTAATGCCGCGTGACCTTCGTTCATGTGAAATACGTCGACATCGGTGTGCCCGAGCGCGGTAAGCATTGCCACGCCGCCAAGTCCCAGAACGGCTTCCTGGGACAGGCGATAGCGTGTATCGCCACCGTACAGATTGTCGGTGAGTCTTTGCGCCTCGTTATCGTTCTC
>SKTL01000287.1 GCA_007122555.1 Thermomicrobiaceae bacterium
CGTATCGAGATCCGACTGGATCGGTCATGCCGGGCAACTCTGGGCCGAGATGCACCGAGCTGGTCAGGCAAACGTTTTAATCGGATTCTCCATGGGAGGCTCCATCGCGCTGCACCTTGCCCGGTCGTACCCGCCGGAGAAGCTTATCCTGCTGGCGCCGCTCTGGAAGATGCTGGGCGGCGACTGGAAGGTCAATCTTCTTCCTGTTGTCAAACAGTTCGTCAAGCGGATGAAACCCTTCGCCCGTGCAGACTTCGATGAACCTGGCGTCCGGCAGTTCTTTGCCGGAGCGATGCCGGATCTCGACCTCGACAATCCGGACGTGCGAAATGCCATCCGCGAGCAGGTCGAGATATCAACGGCCACGCTCGATGAGCTCCGTCGGCTGTCTTCGAGTGTCGGGAGTCTGTCGCAAGACACCCGCGTCCAGACGCTGGTCATCCAGGGTCTCCGCGACGACTCCGTTCGATCTGAGGATACCCGCAAGTTGGTCGCGAAAATGGGCGCCACAGCCCGACTGGAAGAGTTGGACACGGACCATATGCTGGTTAATCCCGAACGTCCTGCCTGGAAGGACGTCGAACGTCTTGTTGTCGAATTTTCACAGGACGGTGCGTTGTGAGACGAGCCATTGCTTTCGCCATAACAATGATTCAGCTCCTCCTGGCTGCGCGGTTTCTGTCGAAAGTGCGTTCAACCGCGGGTGGGCGTCCGATTGAACGCCGCGATCAGCAACGAGAAGTCGGGCTGATCAGCGTGATCGTTCCAGTGCTGAACGAGATCGATCGGGTAGACGAATGTCTCGAATCGCTGCGAGGTCAGGGATCAGACGTAGTCGAAATCCTGGTTGTCGATGGTGGATCGGACGACGGGACACAACTTCTGGTGGAGCAGCATTCGCAGCTCGACCCCCGGATTCAACTGCTGTCTGCCGATCCGATTGCCGAAGGCTGGAACGGCAAGTCCTGGGGTCTGCAAGTTGCTCTGGGAGCGGTTTCCGGCGCGTCGGACTGGGTTGTCACGGTCGATGCCGACGTTACCGTATCGGCAGACGGTATTGCGAGCGCGGTTTCGTTCGCTGAAACAAGGGGAATCCCCTTTCTGAGTATCGCGACGAGCCAACAGGCGTCCACTCCTGGCCTCTCATTGATCCACCCGTCGCTCCTCAGCACGCTCGTCTATCGATTCGGAATCCCCGGGCAGGCGGCTCGCACGCTCGATGAGGTCCAGGCCAATGGCCAGTTCGCGGTGTATCAACGCCAGGCGTTACAGCGCAACGGGGGATTCAGCATTGCCCGGGATTCGATCTGTGAAGATGTCACCCTGGCTCGGCATCTGTTTCTGTCGGGTTATCAGGTGGGGTTTTTCGAGGGCGGCGATCTTGCCGTGACCCGGATGTATGCGAATGGACTCGAGTGTCTCCGGAACTGGCCTCGTTCGCTCAGCCTGCAGGATCGGTTCGCACCCCGGGCAGGCGTAATCGGGTTGCTGAACATTGCATTCCTTCAGGTGCTTCCCGTTCTGTCTCTTATCTGGATGCCGGCGTCGTTCAGAGCTATCCGCGAGTTCTCGCTGGTGAATCGGCTGCTGCTGGGCGCCAGACTTGGAATCATGCTCGGAACGCGACGCGCGTACGCTGACGTTCACTGGGTTTACTGGCTGTCGCCGTTGTGTGATCCGGTGTCACTGATTGCGTACGCGATGAATCTCTCAAAGCGGAGTCATACCTGGCGAGGACGCCGGCTTGTGATTCGGAAGAACTGATTTGCAGCCCCCTGGAAGGGATGTCGGAAACGTGCGCTGGACAATCGCGATGATCCTCGGTCATATAGCCGCTCTCGTCTTCGGGCTCCTCGGTCTGCTCGTAGCAGTGCCGAACCCGCACTTGTGGGCAGACAGCGAGATGGGCGTCCGAGTTTACTCCTGGGGGATGCAGTATGCGGGTGGAGCGCACATCCTGTTCGCCACTGTCGCCATGCTGCTGGTGGGCGTCAAGTTCCTCGGGATGCGTCGAACGCTGTGGTTTTTCGCGATTACCTGTGTTGTATCGCTTGGCGCCGAGTTGCTCGGCACCACGACCGGCTTTCCGTTTGGCGAGTACAGCTACACATCCGGGCTCGGCTACCAGATCCTCGGCGAGGTTCCGTTCACGATCCCGCTTTCCTGGTTCTATATGGGGTTGGCGTCGTACCTCCTGGCGATCGTTCTCATTGGAACCGGCCCTGGCTGGAAGCGGCCACTGGCTGCGGTCTTTACCGGTTCGATCCTCCTGACGATATGGGATCTGGTGCTCGACCCGGCCATGGCGCATCAGGAGCTGGCCGTTCGATTCTGGGTCTGGGATCAAGGAGGCATCTATTTCGATATGCCGGCCCAGAACTTCCTCGGCTGGGTGCTGACCGGTTTCGTCTTCATTGGATTGAGCCGCATTATCTGGGGTAGTGAACCTCCGCTGACCAGTTCGCTGATCCGTGTCTCCTATGTCATCTATCTGGCGAATCTGATCTTCGCGATGGTGATCAGCGCCGCGGTCGGGCTCTGGTGGCCGGTGCTGATAACGATCGTCCTTGGCGTCCTCCCGGCAACGGTCGCGTTGCTCGTTGCCGAGGGATGGGCCGGTGGAGCATCGGGAGACGCGGGCATTCGCGAAGACGACACTGTTCAGCGGGTATCCAGAGGCGTGATGACGCTCGGCGCCCGGGCCTTCCTCGCCCGCGACGCGTCGCGTTTCCGCGCTGAGGGCATCGATAACATCCCGGTGTCGGGGCCTGCCGTTCTCGTAGCGCGCCATTTTCATCATTTGCTGGATGGGTGCGCCCTGCAGGTCAGTCTGCAGCGGCCAATGCATGTCGTGGTTGCCGTGGACTGGGTCCATTCAAGCCGTCAGCGGCGAATCCTGGAAGCAGCATGCCGTATGGCGCGATGGCCAATGGTTGTGCGTTCTGATGCTGCAGGTTCGGAATCGTTCACACGTGCTGAACGGACCCGGATTCTTCGAAGCGCATTCCGGGAATCAGTGGAACTTTTGGCCGAAGGGCGTCTGCTGACGGTATTTCCGGAAGGGTATCCGACTATCGATCCCCACGGTTCCCGGAAGGATGATCCAGATGCCTTTCTCCCGTTCGACGCAGGATTCACCTCGATTGTGCGAAGCGCTGAACGTCGAACGGGATACCGCATTCCATTGGCTCCGGTTGGATTCTCCTACACGCGGGACGAACGGGGACGGTGGGATATCGAGATGCGCGTGGGCGCGCCGATCTATCTGGATACCTATTCCGACACTGATGCATTGATCGCTGACATCTCAGCACGAGTACAAATGCTCTCGGAGCCAGCAACATCACCAGCTACCGGCGAACCGAAAACAATATCGGAGACATCATGACGGTTACTCAAGAATCGATAGATCACATTGAAGCAGGCCCAGAATCAACGAATGGAACCCGGGACGAACGACCACAGGCGATTGTCGTGGGAGCAGGATTCGGTGGCCTGGCCGCCGCGATTCGCCTGCTTGCCGGCGGGTACCGCGTTACCGTAATGGAAGCTCGATCCATCCCCGGAGGACGAGCGGGACAGATCGTTGATCAAGGCTTCACCTTTGATACGGGACCAACGTTGATCACCGTCCCTGATCTGCTCGAGGATCTCTGGGCCACGGCAGGCAAATCGATTGACGAGTACGTCGATATCCGCCGGCTGGAGCCCTACTACCGGATTCAGTTCAAGGATGGCAAGGCATTCGAATACAGTGGCGATCCTGCCCGGTTTGATCAGGAAGTTGCACGATTCAACTCAGAGGATGTCGAGGGGTACCATCGGTTCCTTGAAGCAACAAAGAACGTGTACCAGCGAGCGTTTGTCGATCTCGGTCGCGCCCCGTTTCACAAGTTCTCATCGTTTCTTCGGGTCGTTCCAGAACTGATTAGACTCGGCGGAATGCGCAGTGTTTATGATTTCGCTTCTCAATACATCAAGGATCCGTATCTACGCACGGTGCTGGCGTTCCACCCGTTGTTTATCGGCGGCAATCCGTTTCGCGCCAGCGCGATCTACAGCATCGTTCCGTATCTGGAAAAACAGGGAGGTGTTCACTTCGCAATGGGCGGGATGTACTCGGTGATTCAGGCGATGGTGCAGCTCATCGAGGATCTCGGAGGTTCGGTTGAGTGCAACGCGCCGGTTCGACAGTTCGTTTCAGCAGCCGGAAAGATCGTTGGGGTCGAGACTGCGGGCGGAGTTATCAATACCGCTGATGTCGTCGTCGCGAACAGCGATGCGGCGACGACACTGCTGAAGCTGGTTCCAGAGGAGAACCGGTCGCCGCTCTGGTCGCGGTACTGGAAGCAGGCGCGCTACTCTATGAGCTGTTATCTCCTCTATTTCGGCCTGTCTCGCCAGTATCCGGAGCTGAAGCACCATACGATCGTGATGCCGCGAGATTTCCGTCGGGTGGTGACCGATATCTTCGACGTCAAGCGGATTCCGAGCGATATCCCGTTGTACATTCACACACCGACTCGGACGGATCCGTCGATGGCGCCGACCGGCTGCGAAAGCATGTATGTCCTGGTTCCGGTTCCAAATCTGAGTTCCGGGATCGACTGGGACCTGACTGGCGATGACCTCAGGGAGCGCGTCATCGACGCTCTTGAAGACGAGATTGGTCTGGAGGGCTTTCGCCAGTCGATCGTCGTGGAGCACCGGTTTACGCCGGTTGACTTTCGCGATGAGCTGGGAAGCTGGCTTGGAGCTGCATTCTCGATCGAACCGACGCTGACGCAGTCCGCCTATTTCCGGCCGCACAACCGGCTTAGCGAGATTGACGGCCTGTACCTGGTCGGCGCAGGCACGCACCCGGGGGCTGGGGTGCCTGGCGTGCTGCTCTCGGCCGAAATCGCGGCCGACATGATCCTGAGCGATTCAACAGCCGACGTCGTTCGCCGTTGATGGATGACGACATGAGTTTTCAGCGCGCACTGCACGGGACGAAAGGAGACCCGCTCGCATGACAGGGAAGATCGTACTGGCCGACACGATGGGCTATTGCTGGGGTGTCAGGCGGACGCTCGATATCATCGAGCGGGCGGGTCGGCCGGACAATCAGGTCGCGACAATCGGTGACGTGATCCATAATCCCCAGGTAGTTGAGCGTCTGAGAAACGCCGGTGTGCAGACTGCGTCGAGCATCGAGGAAGCATCAGCCCGAGGTTTTTCCCAGGTTGCAATCACGGCGCACGGGGCATCTCCCGGACGAAATACCGAGGCCGACGAACTCGGGTTGACGATGATCGACACGACCTGTCCGCTCGTGTCCAGGGTGCAGCGGCTGGCGCAGAAACTCGTAACGCAGGGCTACTACATCGTGGTCTACGGTGACGCCGATCACCCTGAAGTCAGGGGGATCCTCGGCTGGGCGGGTACCTCCCGCGCGACTGCGGCAAAGCATATTGAAGATCTTCCGTGGAACGCGCCTCGTGGCGAATCGAGTGATAAGCATCTCGCGGCGCCGCCCCGCAAAGTCGCCGTTCTGAGTCAGACAACGAAAATCGTCGATGAGTTCCTGGCGTTCGCGCGCGAACTCACTGGTCTTGTTGCGCGTGAGGGCGGCGAAATCCGGATCTGCAATACGATCTGCGCACCGACGTCTGAGCGCCAGAACGCGCTGGAGCGTCTCGCCGAACAGGTTGACGCCATCCTGGTCATTGGCGGCCGGAAGAGC
>SKTL01000328.1 GCA_007122555.1 Thermomicrobiaceae bacterium
GGCCGGAGCTGGTCCCAGCGCGTGTGGTCGCCAAGGCTTCCATGGACGAGCAGCAATGGCGGTCCTTCGCCGCTCGTGAAGTAGCCGATCGAGGTTCCATCGGCTGAGACAACCTGGTTGGTGCGTTGCTGAACCATGCGATCCCTCCCCGAAAAGTACGCCACATTGCTTCACGATCATTGATGTATTCTCTGATAATGAACATAATCACAGCCTGCATGATGCGTGTCAACCAGGATGCACAGGAACGATCCCCTCAACCCGCTCTCAGCTAGGCCGATTGGGGCACGGCGCGTATCACGGAAGTACCGGATCGAGAAATCGCTCCGCGACCTCATTGGCGATTAGCAGTCCGGCGCGTGTCAGGCGCAGCGAATCCTCATTCCATTCCAGCATCCCGATCTCCCGGAGATAGGCGATCGTCTCGCCGTAGATGTCGGTCATCCGGTACCCGTGCCGGCGCTCAAAAGCGAGCGAGGAGACGCCATCGGCGGTCAGCCGGAGGCCGAGCATCATTGTCTCGGCGATTGCAGTGGCGGGATCAATCTCTTCCGATTCGGCAACCGGGAGTTCGCCGCGTGACACGGCGTCAATGTATCGCTCGGGCAGCAGCAGGTTGTGGAAGCGGTGACCGGAGAGATGGCCGTGGGCGCCGGGCCCGAGCGCGATGTATTCGGCATTGCGCCAGTAGATCAGATTGTGCCGGGAACGCAGTTCCGGCGCTCGGGCCCAGTTGGAGATCTCGTAGTGATCCCAGCCGGCAGTCGCCATGCGTTCCAGCGTCATCTCGTACATTTCGGAGACCATGTCGTCATCAACCGGGACCAGAATACCGCGATTGACCGCGGTCTGATAGGGCGTGTTCGGTTCGATGATCAGCGAGTACATCGATGCATGCTCCGGATTCGTTTCCAGGATGAAATCGAGATCGCGTTCCCAGTCATCGAGCGTCTGCCCGGGCCAGCCGAAGATGAAGTCCAGACTGAGGTTGTCGAATCCGGCCTCGCGGGCGGCAGCGATTCCCCGGATCGGCGTTTCCGGCTTGTGCGCCCGTCCGAGGACCTTCAGCCCGTGTGCCTGTTGTGTCTGGACGCCGATGCTGAGCCGGTTGATGCCCGCCGACCGGATCTCGCGCAAGTAATCGGCTTCCAGTCCTTCCGGGTTCGCCTCCATGGAGATCTCGGCGTCTGCGGCAATGCTGAACCGTCGCGAGAGGCGGTCCATGATTCGCTCGTGGCCCCACGACGGGAGAAGCGATGGCGTGCCGCCGCCGAGGAACACCGTCGCAACCTCGCGATGTCCCTGTTGCCCGGCGACGAGATCGATCTCGTTCAGGATCGCGTCGACATAGTCGGGAAACTGGCTCTGCAGGCGGGCATAGACGTTGAAATCGCAGTATGGGCAGATACGGCTGCAGTAGGGGACGTGGATGTAAATGCCGATTGGAGCGTTGGACGGAGCGGGGGCAATCACGGCGTAGGGTTCCATTTCCTGTTCCAGATGAGAGCAGTGAAGCTCCTGACTCCTGTCAATCCTACCCGGTTCGCCGAGTCGATACGCCTTTGACGGTCTGAAACCAGGCTGCATGCGTTACAATGGAACGTCGGCAGCGATTGCACGTGTTCGACGGAAAGCTATGTTCACCATGGCCGGCGATGCAATTCGCAGGTATGCCCACATCGTGATGGGATTCAGCCGTAACGCGAAACTTCTTCTGCTGGTGCTGGCACTGATCGGCGTCAGTTACGGTTCCTTTACCACGATCTTCGTCCTCTACGTCATCGAAATCAACTTCGACGAGGCATTTCTGGGCAGGCTCATCGCCACTGGCGCCGTCGCCGCCGCATTGACTGCAATTCCTGCGGGTCTGTTGATTGATCGAATCGGCGCCCGCAACGGGTTACTCATCGGCGCCGCAGTCGGCGCCGCCGGCGTGGTATTGCTTCTGTCAGTCACCACCGCCTGGGTCATGTTACTGTCGGTTATCGTCGTGGCCGTGGGTGTGGCGCTGATCTACGTGGCTCAGGCGCCATTCATTGCGACCTGGAGCGCGGAGGAGGAGCGGACATACCTCTTCAGCGTGGCCGCGGCCGTATTCGTGCTGGCCGGCATCGGGGGGAGTCTCTTTTCCGGTATTGCCCCGGGCGAGTTTCGCGGTATCTGGCCAGACCTCTCTGTGGCATCGTCCTACCGAGTGACGTTGCTGATCTCCGGTGCGATCTCGGCACTCAGCCTTCTCCCGTTGGTGAGGATGCGGATACTCTCCCAACCCTCCGGGGTGCTCCCTGGTCGGGAAGTGGCGAAGAAGGCCTTCGAGAGCTTCGCCGTGCGGCGGCTGGCCCTGACTGGTCTGCTCCTGTCACTGGGAGGTGGAATGATCGTTCCCTTCTTCAACGTGTTCTTCCAGCAGGAACTGGGAGCCAGTACGGAGATGGTGAGTGTAGCGCGCGTTGCCGGTATTACCGCCTCGGTGCTCGGAACATTGATGGCGCCATGGGCCAGCGGCTATCTCGGACTGGTTGGCGCTGTTATGGCGGCTCGGTTCTTCTCCGCCCCTTTTCTGCTGGCCATTGGCCTTGCGCCGGTGCTTGCGTTGGCAGTGGCTTTCATGAGCGCGAGAACCTTTCTGGCTTACCTCACTGGTCCGCTGTACGCCGACTTTTCGATGCGCATCGTGCCACATGAGATCCGCGGGACCACCAGTAGCGTGACCTTCATGAGCTGGAACCTGACGCTGGCACTTGGTAGCTGGCTTGGCGGTTGGTTGATCATGAGCCAGGGATACACATTCGTCTTTCTGTTGAGTTCATCCATTACGCTGATCGCCGCGGCTTCATACTGGCTTGCGTTTCGCAGTTACGAGGAGTAGCCAGGGATTCGGCCCTCGTTTCCGGTGGCCCGCTGCCGGGGCGCCGGATTCACTCCCGGGTTGCGGCCGTGCGATAGACTGACCGGACAACACGGCAGTTGGAAACCCGACGAGGCATCGTCTTGACCGGAGTTACGCACGCCGTCCGCGAGTACATCGACATTGTCCGCGAGTTCAGCCGAAACGCCCGGCTCGTGCTGCTGGCGCTGTCGCTGATCGGCATCAGCTACGGCTCCTTCACGACCCTCTTCAACCTCTACATCATCGAGCTGGGATTTGATGAAGCGTTTCTCGGCATCCTGATCGGCATCAGTGCGGCGGGCGCCGCGATCGCTTCGGTGCCTTGCGGGTTACTGGTTGACCGAATCGGCGCACGTCGGGGGCTTCTCCTGGGGACCGTCGTCACCGCGGTCGGCATCCTGATCGAAGTGACGATCACGATCGGCTGGGTGCTCGTGATCGGAGCGATCATCGCGGCAGTTGGTGTGGCGCTGATTTTCGTGGCACAGGTTCCGTTCCTGGCGGCGAACAGCACCGAACGCGATCGGATGCACCTGTACAGCGTCGCCGCGGCAATCTTCGTTCTGGCGGGTATCGGCGGGAGCCTCTTTGCCGGGTTCGTGCCGGGCTGGTTTCGAGCGCTGGCGCCGGATCTCTCCGTAGCGGCGAGCTATCGTGCAACGTTACTGGCCACCGGCGCCATGTCGGCGCTGAGCCTGTTCGCGTTGTTCCGGATGCGTGAGACTGGACGGCCCGAGTGGGTGCGGCCGAGCCGAGAAGTGATCCGGACGACCTTTCACAGTCCCGCGGTGCGGCGGTTGATTCTGACCGGCCTGTTCCTCTCGCTCGGCGGCGGGATGATCGTGCCGTTCTTCAACGTGTTCTATCAAGAGGTGCACGGCGCCAGCACGGAAGTCGTCGGCGTCGCACGGGCGGTCGGGATCACCGTTACCGTGGCGGGGTCGCTCGGCGCGCCGTGGCTTGGCGGGCGGCTGGGACTGGTTGGCGCCGTGGTTGCCGCCCGTCTGCTCTCTGCGCCGTTCCTGTTGCTGATGGGCCTGTCGCCGTTTCTGGTGATGGCGGTGGGGTTCTTTGCGATTCGCACATTCATGGTCTACATGTCCGATCCGCTGCATACCGATTTCTCGATGCGGATCGTGCCGCCGGAGATCAGGGCGACCGCCAACAGCCTGACATTCATGAGCTGGAACGTGACGCTCGGCATTGGCGGGTACGTTGGCGGGGTGTTGATTGCCGGGTATGGCTATACGCTCCCGTTTGTGCTTGGTTCGATCATTTCGGTCATCGCCGCCGGCGTCTACTGGATCGCCTTCCGGGATTACCAGCAGGATGGATATACCCCGCAGCGTGAGGAACCTCAGACTGCGGGGTAGCAATGGATGTCTTGACAGACCAGACTCGTTAGAGCTTGACGCTTCCAGTCCCGCGTTCGATGGCGATTTCCGTGCCGAACGGCTTCGACAGGTCGATCATCCACTCCAGGATCTTCTGACCGTGGTCGGGTTGCGCGATGCGCGGGTTGCCGCGGTCAGGAATTGGCTGCCCCGGCCCGAGCGAGAGCGGATGCAGCGTGATCTCGGCGATTTCGCCGTCGACAAACCGGCACATGGGCAGGACGGTTTCCCAGTACGCGTCCTTGGCTGCGAAACTCCGCGTCTCGTTGGCGCTGACATGCCGGAAAAGATCACCAGCGCTTGCGGTGGGGTCAACATTGAGCGAGGCATAGTCGTCCGCCGGCATGTGCTGAACGGTCTCGTGCTGGAAGATGAAGTTGCCGAGCGAGTAGAAGATCGGCTTGCCCTTGTAGATCTCCAGGCCGCGAAGCATGTGCGGGCCGTGTCCAACAACAATGTCTGCTCCGGCGTCGATGCAGGCGTGGGCGAAATCAATAATGAAGTCGGCCGGTTCCCACATCTCGTTCTTCGGTTCGTGAGCATGGATGCTGGCGACCGTCAGGTGAGAGACCGCGGCTGCGTCGCTGACGGATTTCGTGTTGCCGGTCAGGTCTCCCTCATGCGCTTCGGTCCGGATATCGAAGTCTTCACCGACGATGAAAGAGCGATCGGCAAGGACAAACTCGCCTTCGCGTTTTGGCGGCTGGCCGAAACCCATGTTGATGCGCCACTGTCGCCATCCCTCGGCTCCGGTTCGCTCGGCGACGCGTTGAATCGCATCGTAGTGTTCCTGGTCGACGACGAACAGCCGGTCGTACCGCTGGGGATTCACGCCGGGACGTCCAGGCGTGTCCGGCCGTTGCTCACCGGCGTACTGTCCGGCGCCGAACGTCGAGGCGCACCCCATAAGGCCGACACGGCCGTTGACCGTTTCCAGGTAGGCCGGCCGCCGGGCCTCCGCCAGATGCTTGCCGGAACCGGCGACGGCGAAGTCGTTTTCCCGGAGCACGCGCAGAGTCTCCAGACAGCCGTGCTCGCCGTAGTTGAGCGTGTGGTTGTTGGCGAAGGCGGTCAGGTTGAACCCCATCTTGCGGATGTCGGCCGCCATGCGAGGGTCAGTCGAAATGTTGCCGCCGCCGCTGTCGACGACGGGCGAACCTTCGAAATTGCTCATCACGATCTCGGTGTTCGTGAACGCGACATCAGCCGAGCGAATGAGCTTCAGCATCTGCTGGTATTCGGCGTCCTGATACTCCGGCATCCGGCGGGAGATCAACGAGTCGCCAGTTGCGGTAAACGTGATTTCTCGAGGCATGTGCGGTCCCTTTCTCAGCCCTCACCCTCTGGCCTCCTTCGGCAGGCTCAGGACAGGCTATCTCCCAATTCTCGGAGAGGGAGACAATTGAGCGGACGCCCTCTTCGCCAGAATTGGGATTGGACAGAACATAGTCGGTGAGGCTACGTTTCTCTACGGCTCCCAGGTCATGTCTGGATCGAACGGGTAGATCGGCCGCTTGAGTTTCGTGTACTCCAGCTTCGTCAGGTCCGGATTCGTCAGGCCGGGTGTGTTGACTTCCACGATCTCCGCCGCGATCGGCGTGAAGGCCGCCCGGAAGTGGACCGACGACTTCACGACCAGGATCTGCTGTTCGGTCGGTTCGATCCCTTGCGAGCGGAGCACTTCCAGGTCGGTCGGCTGATAGCGCAGCGAGGTCACGACAACCTGCACCTTGCCCCCGTTCTGGCCGTCGAGCTCCACAACCGCGGTGTCGCCGAGATCGACCTGGACGCCGGTGTTCATCGGCCCCTTGTGGACGAACTTCCCATCGGTCAATCGAACGACCCGCCCGCTGACGTCGAGCGGCGTCCCGTGCATGTCGTCCGTCTTCGCCCCGAGTGTGAGCTGAACCGGATTGCCTTCTCCCGCTTGCTGAGCGGCCTTCACCGATTCGGGGTCGACCATCGGAACCATCGCCGTGTTGGTTGCGCCGAGGCGTAGCAGCGCGTCGAGCAGCACCGTGCCGTCGGCCGGTCCGCCGCCGCCGGGGTTGTCGCTAATGTCCGCCAGGACAACCGGTTTGACGGAGCTTTTCATGGCATCGGTCACCGCGAGGTCAACCGGTTTCGGTTCGACCTTGAACTCATCCTTGATGCTCCAGAGATATCGTGCCAACCGGGTGGCTCCATCACGGGCGTGAGCCTCGTCGTTATCTGCTGTGACGATGATGCTGAAGTTCGTCGGCTCGATATCTGCGAACGGGAAGCCGGGCAGGTAGCTGACGTTCATGATGCCGCGCTCGTGCTCGATCTCGCGCGCGATCCGTTTGAACGTCAGCATCGGCTCGGCATGAGTGTGCTGGCGCTGAATCGCCGTGAGTAGCGGGACTTTGACGATCACCGGAGTCGGCTTCTTGCCGCCTCGGACGATTTCCGCCATGTGAATGCCGGCCTCGTACCCGCGCTCATATGGGTCTGTATGCGGATACTCGTCGTAGGCGACACAGACTGACGCCAGATCAACGAGTTCCTGCGTGATGTTTCCGTGGAGATCGAGTTCCACGATCACCGGCAGGTCCGGTCCGACGACCTCACGGACCTTGCGCACGATATAGCTTTCGCCATCGTCATCCAGCTCCGAGACCATCGCTCCGTGGAGCGACAGGAGCACGCCGTCCAGCGGACCGGAATCCTTGACCTGCTGGATGCGCTCGGCCAGGCGCTTCGTTAGGGTTTCAGTCGCGTCCGCAGTGACTGGTCCGGCCGGAACCGCCGAGGCCATCATCGTTGGAACGACCTCGTAATCCGCTACCCGCGCGGCGTCAATGAAGCCGCCCAGGGCGGATTTCGTGCCGCTGAAGGCGTTCATCAGATCGTCGCCCTCGTGATAGCCGCGTTCGTAGAAGTGTTGCAGTGTTGTCGGAACGGTCGAAAAGGTGCTGCTTTCGTGGCTGATTCCGCCGATTGCGACGCGCATATGCGGACCCCCTTTCGGTCACGTGCGTTAATGCAGACGAGAGGGCCAGAGAGCCCTCTCGTGTTTTCGCATTTCTCGGTGATTCGCGCAAATCGCGCGAAGCGATTTGCCCTGAGAGCATTGTGCGCTACTCACGCTGTCGCGGGTCGAGCGCGTCGCGAAGGCCGTCGCCTACGAGGTTAAACGCAAGCACCGTTAAGGTGATCATCACTCCGGGTGCGATCGCCATGTGTGGGAACCGGGTAATGTGCGGTCGTGCGTCCGAGAGCGACCTGCCCCAGGACGCTGCTGGCGGCTGCACGCCAAGACCCAGGAAGGAAAGGGCTGCCTCGAAGATGATGATGCTTCCAATGCCGAGACTTGCGAGGACAATGGCGGGACCGAGGATGTTGGGCAGCATGTGGCGAATGATTAATCGCGGAGCGCGCGCGCCGATCGCTCGCGCCGCCGTAACGAAATCGCGTTCACGAATGCTCAGGGTGTCCGCACGAACGACACGGGCGTACGTGGTCCAGAATGTTAGACCGATGATCAGCGTCACATTGAAGAGGCTTGGTCCCAGAATCGCGGCAAGTACGATCACGAGCGCCAGCAGCGGGAAGGCCATGACGGCATCGATAATGCGCGATAGCAGGGAATCGACCCAACTCCCGTAATACCCGGCGACCGTCCCGATTGTCAGGCCGACGATAGAGGTAATGATCGTCGCCGTAATGGCGACAACCAGCGCGGTGCGCGCTCCGAAGATTACCCGGCTGAGCAAGTCTCGTCCCAGATGGTCGTTTCCGATCAGATGCTCCGCGGAAGGCGACGCCCCTCGCATACCGGAGTGAATCTCAGTCGGATCGTATGGAGCGAAAAAGCCCGGGAACAGCGCCAGCACTATCAGGAGAGCGATGAACACGAGCGCAACCAGCCCCGGTTTGTACCGGGTGAAGCGCCGCCAGGCTCGCCGGAACTCGGAACGCTGCGCACGCTCGAATCCGGCCAGATCATCGCTTCCCGACTGGACTGCGGACGATTGTGTCGACTTCTCGTCAGGTGACTTGGACATTAGCCGGTCCCCCCGCGTCAGCTAAGTCGGATGCGTGGATCAATGTACGCATACGTCAAATCAGTGAGTAGATTGCCGATCACAACGACGACGGCAAACAGAAGTACGATGCCCTGCATCACCTGGTAGTCGAGACGATCGACTGAAGTAATGAAAAGCCTCCCCAGGCCGGGAACACCGAAGACTGTTTCCACCACGATCGTTCCGCTCAGGATGAACGCGATTCTCCACCCGATGACCGAGATCACTGGTAGCAAGGAGTTGCGAACGACGTGGCGCAGGATAATCGGTATCTGAGCCAGTCCCTTGGCCTTCGCAACTTGCACATAGTCCTGTGTCATGACCTCGATCGTCGAACTGCGCATCATGCGGGCGAAAATTGCGGTATTCTCCACCGCCATAACGATGACCGGCAAGATCATCTGTTGCCAGCTCCCCCAGCCTGATCCTGGCAGGATGCCAAGTGTCGCGGTGAATAGAATGATCAACATAAGCCCGAGCCAGAAATTCGGCAAGGCGACGCCGAGCGTGGCTCCTACCATGCTGGCATAGTCGAAGCGGGAATAGCGCCAGGTGGCCGCGAGCACACCGACGGGTAAGCTGACGCCGACGGCAAGCGCGATGGCTAAGGTGTTGAGCTGAATGGTGACCCATGCCGCCTCGGAGACCATGTCCAGGACTGGAACGCCCCGACGGACGACTGACTCGCCCAGATCTCCCTGCAGAACGTTGCCGAGCCAGATAATGTACTGCTCATGGAATGGTCGATCGAGACCCCACTGTCGTTCTATTGACGCGATCTGCTCGTCAGTTACCCGACCAGCCTCGCCAAGCATGAGGTCGATTGGGCTGCCAGGCGCAAGGTGCATCAGCCCGAACGTCGCGAAGCTCACGATGAGCATAACGACCAGCCCCTGGAGCAGTCGCCGAATAATGTAGTTCAGCATGCTGCAAGTCCCTGTTCCGAAGACAAAACCAATGGACGCCACCCGCTCGCGGGCCGGTGCGACTCACGCAGCGTGCGCGATGGCGTGACGAACCTGCCCGCTGATACCAGAATCAGGAGTCTGGCATGTGATACAGCAGTTCGTAACCTTATGCCGGGAGGTAATGCTGGCCAGCATTACCTCCCGGATTCCTGTCACAGCCTTTACTGGTCGGCTGTGTAACTTACCGCTGATCCGGATCGATCCAGTAGTTACGGACATGCAAGAGCAGGTTCGAGGTCTGCTGACCATCCGTCTCCTCGGGCAATCCCTGGATTCGGGTACTCCACTGGCCGTACCACTCCCAGAAGGAGAAGTACAAGAACGCAGCCTCGTCAGCCACGATTTCCTGGATCTCGTGGTAAACCGGAACACGATCTTCCGTTTCGACGAGTTGCAGACCTTCCTCGATCAATTCGTCAACGCGGTCGTTGTAGAAGCGGTGGAAGTTGTTGCGCGCCCCTGAGTGCAGCTCTGACGACATATCCGGCTCGCCCATCCAGCCGCCGTGTGACCAGTTGTAGAGGCCGGAACCGATGTTCCCCTCGCGCTGGTTCTCCTGGATCGTCGCGAACGGAGCCTCTTCGATCTCCATGTTGATACCGACAGCCGCCAGGTAGGCTTGCGTCGCCTCTGCCTGTGGCAAGCGAGCCTGGTCGCCGGTGATTACCTGGCAGACCCATTCGCAGCGGACTCCGTCCTTTTCGCGGACTCCGTCGTCGCCCATGACCCAACCGGCTTCCTCGAGGATTTCCTCGGCTCGCTCGGGATCGTATTCGTATCGATGCACATCTTCGTAGAAGTAGGGCTCCAGTGTGTGCACGAGATTGGAGTGGGCAACTTCGGCCGCGCCAAGGAACACGTCGTCGATAATCTGCTGGCGGTCCGTGGCGTAGAATGCGGCTTGCCGGACCGCTCTGTCCGACAGTACTTCATGGGTGTTGTTGAACGAGATGTGGTTTACCGACTGGGTCAGACACCAGTAGGACCGAATGTTTGGATCCTCGAGCATCTCAATCACGTCGTCGATAACCGGCGGCCAGACGATGACGTCCGCGTCGCCCGCCTGGAGCTCAATCGTCCGGACGGATCCTTCCGGAATGATTCGCTCCGTGAAGAAATCCACGTACGGGCGTCCGCGCCAGTGGTCTTCATATGCCGCAAGCCGGCAGAATTCGGCCGGGCTGTACTCGTCGACGTAGAATGGCCCAGTGCCGATCGGGTCGCTCTTGTAGGCGTCTTCGCCGATCTCCCCATGGTGATGCTCCGGAACGATCCCAATCCGGCACGCCCCACGAAGCAAAGACGCGTCGGGCTCGGCCATGTGGACAATGGCCGTATGTTCGTCCGGCGTCTCTACCGAGTCGACATTCATGAAGTTCCCGTGTTGGATGGTTCCGTTGTCCGGATCGGCGTGAAACTCCCACGTATAGCGGACGTCGTCCGACGTGAACGGCTCACCATCGTGGAACAATACGTCTTCCTGCAGGTGGAACGTGTATTCCAACCCGTCGTCCGAGATCTCGTACTCTCGGGCCAGCTCGTTCTCGATCTCGAACTGCCAGTCGACATCCACCAACGCGTCGTGAATGTTCGTGATCATCGTCCAGTGGACGGTTGGTCCCTGGTCATCCGGGCTAAGACTCTCGATCTCGTGATGTCCAAGGGCGACAATTTCACCACCGTACCGATCTTCTTCGTCGGCCGGGACGTCATCATCCGGCTCATCGTCATCCGGTTCGACGTCATCATCGACATCATCATCCGGTTCGACCGCCGGTTCGTCATCGTCGGCGTCGTCATCCTCGCATGCGGCGAGAAGCGACCCGATTACGGGGGCCGACGCACCAAGAATAGCCGCACGCTTCAGAAGCATCCGGCGATTCATCGGGACCGAGGTCAGAATCTTCTCGAGATCTCTGGCGTCTGCCATTTTTGCTCCTCCTCCTTTTTTGGTGAAAGTGAGCAGCTCCGACAATATCAACCTCTGACCTGCACCGGATAGACATCCTCTGCAAGCGTAAAGGCCGAACGCCTACCGGTCTGCTCGTTTCCCCAACATTCTCGATGCGCGTAGTCTAGCACGGATTCGGAGCGCGTTTCAATTTACCTCGCATATCGTCCGCACAGGTTCCGCGTATGCGGCGCCGGATTCCGACTGTGTTTCGGAGCAGCGCAACCGATTGCGGGTGTGATGCTGGCGCGCGCCGAGCAAACGCGCAGGTGAAAGACGGCTCGATTAGCGGACATGCGGGAATTTAGATCTGTGCGGATCGATTCATCCTGCGCAAGGGAGTGTCAACAAGTCTGAGATTCGAGCTCTGGCGGCGGCGGCTCGCGCTGATGCCGATTGAGCCAATCGCGCAAAGAAACGCCAACGAGGTCGAAGGTTCCTAACTCTCAGGATAGATACCATGCCATGGCGCCACCCTCTCGTATGCCGCCGACGCTTGGAGGCAGAGCTCGTCTTGACGCCATGGTGCGATGATTTGAAGTCCCACGGGTAATCCGTCCGACGTGAATCCACAAGGGACTGTTGCTGCAGGCCACCCTGTTGCGTTCATCGGATATACGAACTGAAGACGATGCAGCATTGCTGGAGTGGGTTGTCCGTCAATCTCCTGAACAGTGCCGTCGTACTGCCAGGCGCCGCACGGCATGGCAGGGGTGAGCAAGAGGTCATAATTGCTCATAAATGCGGTAGCCTGTTCATAGAACGCCGAACGCTCCTCAAGCGCCTGCGCATAATCGACAAGCGTGTAGTGGCTGCCGCGTTCCATGGCTTCGGCCATGCTCCGGTCGATCCAGTCCGGTCGCTCGGCCGCACGATCTGCGTTCTTTGCAGCTAATGTTCCCTCGTATAGTACCTGGTGCCATTCGAATGGATCAGGCCAGAAACTCCGGGTTTCCTCAACGTGACAGCCCATTTCCTCGAATTTCCTGGCTGCTGCTGCAGTGAGGGTGCGCACCTGGGAATCCACGGGTGCATAACCGAGATCAGGACTCCAGGCGACCCGCAAACCTGAGAGATCCATCTGGGAATTGATTGAGCAACTGAAGGAATCGCTATCCAGAGAGAGTGGATCCGCAGGATGAGCTCCCGCCATAACTTCAAGCATGAGAGCGGCGTCGTCGACCGTTCTCGTCATGGGCCCAATATGGGAGCGTGACGCCCAATAATCCGTATTGGGCGCGTACGGAACACGACCAAATGAAGGCTTGAGACCATATATGCCACATAGGGCTGCGGGGATCCGAATCGAACCAGCGCCGTCAGAACCGAGTGCAATCGGTCCCATTCCGGCGGCAACCGCAGCCGCGGCTCCACCGCTGGACCCTCCCGCCGTTCGGTCAAGCTTCCACGGGTTACGGGTTGCTTCAGTTATCAGGTTGTCGGACATGTCCTTATGTCCAAATGCTGGAGTATTTGTCTTACCGAGGATCACGGCGCCAGCCTCGCGAAGGCGTTTGGCTGCAGGCGCATCAAAATCGGTGATGTTGTCTTCGAAGAACTTGGATCCCAGCGTCGTTGGGAGACCCGCCACAGGGAACAGATCTTTGATTGACACTGGAACCCCGTGCAGAGGACCAAGAGCGTCGCCACGCTGGATTGCTGCTTCTGCTTCGTTTGCAGCTTTTAACGCGCCTTCGTGATCGACCGTCACGAACGCGTGGATTGTCTCATCAACGCGATCTATGTGATCCAGGAGTGCCTGGCAAACCTCGACTGGTGACAGGTCACGTCTGCGAATCTGGGCGGCCAGATCAATGGCCGTCGTCCATTTCAGGTCATCCTGCACATTCATTTGGTCTCCTTTTCAGTGGCCGATCGAGCATCAGCCGCTTCGCCGCAGCCGCGGATCCAGCAGGTCGCGAATACCGTCTCCAAACAGGTTCAGACTAAGAACGGTGAGCATGAGCGCGATACCTGGAAGGAACATCATCCATGGCGCAACTCGAATGTATTCCCGAGCCTCACCAAGAATGTTGCCCCAGCTTGGAATGTACGGAGGTGAACCGACCCCGAGGAAGCTCAGCGTCGCTTCACCGATAACGCCTTCGGCGAAGATGAACGTTGCCTGTACAATAATTGGGGACCAAGAATTACGCATAATATGCCGGACGATAATCGTTCGATCCGGCACGCCGATCGCCCGTGCTGCCTCGATATACTGCATTTCGCGAATCCCAAGCACCACCCCGCGCATGAGGCGTGCAACACGCGGTATGAAGACCACCCCAAGGGCGATGATGACATTGATCACGCTTGGCCCCGTTGCAGCGACAATCCCGATTGCGAGGATAATCCCGGGGAATGCCATCAGCGCGTCCATTGCTCGCATGAGCGGTGGTTCAAATCGTTCGAAGTAGCCAGCGATAAGTCCGATGACGACGCCGCCTATCACTGCAATTGCAGCGACTCCAAATCCCACAATGAGTGAAATGCGGGAGCCGTGAACAGTCCGGCTATACAGGTCACGGCCGAAGTTGTCCGTGCCGAAGTAATGTTCGGAACTTGGAGACTCTAATCTGTCAATAGGGGATGTAGCGGTCGGGCTTTGCGTCGCCAGGACATCAGCGAAGATTGCCACCAGAATCACAAAGACAATGATCACAAGACCGATGACACCATTGATATGACGTCCGGCAATGTGCTTGACTTTTCGCCTTAGCGATTGCCCGCGATCAGCCTTCCCTTTAAGTGATTGTATCTGACCTTCTGCCGCCAACGTTTCTCCTTACTCTGGGGAAGATTGTTGCCCCCAACTGTTTAGCTGTAGTGAACTCTGGGATCGAGGAAGACGTAGAAGATGTCCACGATCAGGTTGATAATCACGTACAGGAAGGCAATTGTGAGCACGATGCCCTGAATCAACGGGAAGTCACGCCGCAACACAGCCTGAATCAATAGTCGGCCAACTCCTGGGATATTGAACACCTGCTCGGTAACGACGGCGCCTCCGATCAGGAGCGCGAAGGACAGTCCGATTACTGTCGCGAGTGGAATCATTGTATTGCGGAGCGCATGGCGGATCACGACGCGGCGCTCCAGGAGGCCCTTCGCTCGGGCGGTTCGGATGTAGTCTTCATTAAGCACATCGAGCATCACGGAACGGGTGATTCGCGCGAGAAAGGCTGCTTGAAAGGCGCCGAGCGTGAATGCTGGCATAATCATCCGTTTGAGACTGTCCACAGGGTCATCGAGCAACGGAGTGTAGCCCCCGATAGGTAGCCAGCGAAGTGTAACTGCGAAGATAAAGATCAGATTCAGCCCGAGCCAGAAGGTCGGCATCGAGATGCCGACCATGGCTCCGAGCATCGCGCTGAAATCGATGGCGCTGCCACGCCGTATAGCAGAGATCACTCCTGTTGGAATGCCAATACCAACGGCGACAATCAGGGCCGCTAGCGTCAGCAAGATAGTGGGTTGCGCCCGTTCTAGAATTGCATCGGCTACCGGCATATTCAAGAAGAGGCTGCTGCCAAGATCCAATCGGGCAACATCCCACAACCAGGTGACGTACTGGACCAGCAACGGATCGTTTAGTCCCAATCCTTCGCGCATCCGGTCGACCTGCTCGGTCGTTGCGTCTGGACCGAGCAGGACTGCGACTGGATCACCCGGCGTCATGTGAAGGAGAAAGAAAGCGACGGTGGCGACGAGCCACATAACCGGGACAATGAGTATCAGACGCCGAATGATATACGCGGTCATATCCCTTGATTACTCCTCGAACCAAGCATTCCAGAAGAACCAGTCGGCCGGTTCCTGGTATCCAGCCAGCCGATTACGATACGCCCGGAATTCCGCGTACTCACAGGTCATCATGAACGACGCGTCGTCGTAAATGAGTTGCTGCAGTTCTTCGATGTACTCCATCTGAACATCGGGATCCGGTTCTCCCATGATCCCACTGATGAGCTCATCCTTCTGCTCGCTATCCCACCAACCGGGCCAGGTTTCATCGAGGAAAACTTGCAGGACAGGGTGATTGAATGTGGGATGCCCTGTCACGAAGATGTCCCAGGCATCACGCTGACTTCGTGTCGCGACGAGTGTTGCCCAGTCCATTACTTGCAGATCGACCTCGACACCGACTGCTTCAAGTTGCTCGGAGTAAACGAGCGCTGTGTTGTACATATACCCGTACTCTTGGGTAGTGATCCACCGGATCGGGGTACCGTCATAGCCGGCTTCTTCAAGCAGTTCGCGAGCGCGATCTGGGTCGTTGATGCTATAGTTCTCTTCCCCCGCTGTGGTATGCCATGCTGTCTCAGGGGCATTGATTGCCGGTGAGAGACGGAAGAATTGCTCGTCACCAAAGGCTGCGCGCGCCGCAGGCTCCGCGTTCATTGCGGTGAGGAATGCCATGCGCAAGTCATGGCTGCTCATAATGCTTTCTTCGGACTTGTTGAAGTGAGCGCACGTGAAGTAGTAGGGGAGTGTAATCTGGATGTTGACGTCCGGCTCAGCTTCGAGACTTGCAAACTGATCGGTGCTGATTTGCTCGGAATAGTCGAACTCATCGGTGATTAGACCATCAGCCCGAACCGAGATCTCAGGTACAGGGATGAACCGGATCTCGTCGAAATAAGCGACTTTTCGTCCGCCGTATCCGTCTGGACTGCCTTCAAGCGCAGCATAGTCGTCAAACCGAACAAGGCTGGTGTATCGGTCGGCAAGCCGTTCGCCAAGCATGTAGGGTCCGGTGCCGATGGTGTCTGCGAGTTCGTCATCCGGGCTACCTTCAGCCGCCTCTGCCGGGATTACCATTGCATCGGTCATTGAGAGATAGACAGGCATAATTCCGGTCGGCTCGCTGCAGGTGAGTGAAACAGTCAGATCGTCGATCTTCTCAACGTTGTCTACACGTTCCCACAACGTTCGTCCTCGACCAGAAAGGGTTGCGTATCGTTCCAACGATGCGATTACATCATCGGCATCCATGATGTCACCGTTATGGAATGCCACATCCTCTCGCAAGTAGAAGGTGAACTCAACACCCTCGTCGTCAACGTCGAAGCTTGACAGGAGCATTGGTTGAGGAGCGAACTCCTCGTCACGATAGAAAAGTGACTCGAAAACATGCCATGTTGTGTTTGAGGTCACTGTTGCGGTTGTGAAAGTAGGGTCAAATGCGGGCGGCTCGCCGATGATTGCGACCCTCAGGGTTCCACCGAAGCGATCCGCTTCGTCGGCTTCGTCGACCGGCTCTTCGTCTGTGTCGTCGTCAGGTTCGTCGACTTCCTCGTCGGTATCGTCGTCGACGTCAGGTTCGTCATCATCGTCATCGTCCGGCTCGTCAACTGGGGCTTCTGGTTCGTCATCATCCTCACCACACGCAGCGAGTAACGAACCGAAGAGCGGCGCTGAAACCCCAATCAATGCCGCACGCTTCAGCAGATGTCGTCGATTCAGCGTCGTCGCCTGTAGCAATTGGTCCAGACCTTTGCCCTCTTTCATTCCATCCTCCTCAATGAAGTGCGATCCGAGCGCACTCATGCGAACTCCGCAGACCGAAAACTGGCCGCTCATATCTCGAGACTTGCTAGCACGGAAAACTTTGCCAGCTTGCCTTTGGATATTGGGGATTTCGCCCTAATTGTAGCGACCCGGCGTAGTCTAGCACTGCCAGGACTTGAACGTCAACAGATTTGTAAATATTGTCGATAGATAGTGACCGAGTGTCCGCCCACTACATCCGTGACACTTCTCCTTTCGCAATGCCATGCGTGGTATTCCAGTGCGCGAGCGAGGCTGCCGGCGCCTGGTAGCCGAGCTCCTGATGTGGGTGGATAGTGTTGTAGAAGTCGAGCCAGTCGGCCGGGGCCGGTCGATAGCCCGTGACGGTCGGCTCAGCCCAGCAGCATTCGTAGAACCCTTCGCGATGGGCCGATGGGCTGATGGGCGCGCTCAACCCCGCCATTGAGTTTCGGACTCCGGGTCCAGCTTGCACTCCGAATTAATTGGAATAATCAAAACACAGCCGAACGCCGGGTAGCGCTGTTGAGCTACCCGGCGTTTCGGACATGGACATGTCAATTAGCCGACGCTGATGTGGCTGTGGCCGTTCTGGATGTCGATCCTGGAGCCGAACCGTTCGGAGATGCTGGAGAGACGCTCGAGAATCTCGGTCGCTTCCTGCCCGGTCGCCAGTCTGGGGCGTCCCCGGCGGTGGCTGGCGTCCCCGAGGGAAAGCGTCACCGGGAAGAGATCGATGCCGGTGAGCTCAAAGTCGCTGTTGTAGGCAAGCCGGGGCATGACTGATTGCCAGTAGCGGATGTCCGCCGGAAATCCGCGGCTGTCGTCCTGACTGCGGATCCGGAACATCTCCCCGGGGGTCACGTCTGGATCGATCTTGAATTTCTGGTAGCAGTCCGCCGGGAGTTTGTAGAGTAGTTCGTTCTGCCCGACGAAGTTCCCGAGCGAGTAGAAGATCGGTTTCCCGTTGTAGATCTCGATCGGCCGCAAGAGATGCGGCCCATGACCGGCCAGCATGTCGGCTCCTTCGTCGATCACCGCGTGGGCGAACGCCTGGATGAAATCCGCCGGGTCATCGCGATCCGATCCCTGCTCGTGGGCGTGCAGGCTGACGATGACGATATCGGCCCGCCGGCGGGCTTCGCGGACCCACTTCAGGATCGCGTTGAGGTCGTCAGGATCCGGCGCGCGATGAACGCCGGGGGTGTCTGATATACGGTAGTTGTGCCCGAGATACGGAAAGATGTCGGGATCAGCCGGTTCGTGGCCGAATCCGCGGCGAACCCGTTCCTGTCGCTCGGCTTCAACTCCGAGCCGGTCCGCCATGTCCCGAATGGCGGCCATATGTTCGGCGGTGACGTGATACTCGGTGCTGAAGCGCAACGGATTTAATCCCGGTCGTCCATGGAAATCCGGTCGCTGTTCCCCGGCTTCCTGTCCGGTCGCGAAGGTGGACGCGCAGGAGATCATCGCCA
>SKTL01000128.1 GCA_007122555.1 Thermomicrobiaceae bacterium
TCCAACGCCGACATATTCTGGGCGTTGAAATTAGTAACCCGGAACTCGATTCCCCCAACATCGCTGAGCAGAAGACCGGCCTTCAGCACCTGATCCTTACTGATGTTGAAGCCGGGTTTCGTGCTGTTCAGCTCATCGACCAGATTGTGTATCTCGTCTCGGGCATTAACATCTTCAAACTGCGCGGTCGCAACACTCAGCAACAGGTCTGAATACGACAGCGGAGTACCACCACTGTTAACCCTGATGAAAATGTTCAGCACTTTCTCGAGTTCCTGAGACTCCTCCAGAAAATAGTTGATCGACAGGTCGTGATGAACCATCTGGAAGAGACGAGTCAGCGTCTTGAACGTGAACCGATTATCGCCGCGAGGGGTACCGGTAACGTCAAAGATTTCCTCCAGTTCCTGCATCTTGAGGATTTCGCTAACCAGGAACCAGTGGTGCTCATCGCTCTGCGCTTGGCTTGCCTCCTGATGACTGAGAAATCTGAGATCGTACTGCATTCCGAGCTCGTTCGGTTCAGCTGGCTTCGCTAGATTGAGGTAGAGATACTTCTTCGGATAGGCATGATTGCTCGATACGCGATGATACCGAAGTCGCTGCGCGTGCCAGCCACCCAACCCTATATTCAGTGATGTCAGGCGTTGCTGTCCGTCAAGAACTGCAGTGAGTTTTCTCGGCTGACCAACATTCGCTCGTTCGAGCCGTCGATGATCACGCTGATGGTAGCGCTCCATAAACTTGTAAAATATGAATTCATTGCTATTTTCTGCCTCAACATTCCAGAACAGGAATGATCCGACTGGATACCCAATCATCAGGCTATCAAACAGTCTTCGGATCTGATTTCGAGACCAGGTGAACTCCCGCTGGATCGCGGGCAGCAGAAACTCCTGCTTCTGGATACGATCCAGTGCGGTCGCAATCGTAATGGGTGTCTGGAATGCCATTGATCGTTTTCCCTTCTCGGCCGCTACGACCTCCACCTTCACTTCGCATTGGCGAAACGCGCGTGAAAGCTACTCGATGAAGGGCACGCTTCCACATTGCGAGGGAGGTGAACTCTGACCCCGCCAATGTCCCGATACTTAGTGTCGTATAGATGAGAAGACAGCTCAATGGTCATATCGTACGGGTTTATTGTACCCATTCCATCGTGAAACGGATGACGAAGGTCCGAATATGCGGAAAGTCAGTCCCGGATCTGGCGCTTTCGACCCGAGCCAGATTCCTATCCGGACATGATGGTGTTGTATTTCGGAGCTAGCGTGTACGTGCCCTGGTGCGAACGGAGGACTTGCTCTCCGAACGGATTCAGAGTGTTAGACGGGACCGCGGTCTTATGCGAATCTAACCATCCCGCCTCCGCTCATACGCCAGCCAGGGCTGCATGCCGATGCTGCGAGCGAGCTCGCCGGGCACGACCGGATGGGCGTCCGCCGGGCTGAGCATTCCCAGGTCCTGATGCGATTTGCCGAGCATCTGGTGCGCCAGGAGATGCCCGAAATAGTGCGTCGCCATCACGCCGTTGCCGTTGAACCCGGCGGCGATCGAGACTCCCTGGTCAATCGGACCGGCGACCGGCCAGCGATCACGCGTTCGGGCGGTGACGCCATGCCATTCGTGCTCAATCGGAATCCCTTCGGCCCAGGGATACCGCCGCAACAAGGCTTCCTGCCCGTAGGCGATGTCGTCAGCCGTGACGGTCCAGTCGGTCCGTTCGAACGACCGATGACCCAGCAAATGACGGTAGAAGAATCGCCGGTCCGCCGTTCGCCGCACGGTATGCGTGAAGAATGTCCCGTGCTCGAGACGATACGGATACTGCTCCAGCCGGCTCGCTTTCCACTCCTCGTCGGTGAGTGGACGCGTGACGATCACCCGATGATGAAGGGCAAACATCCGATCCCTGGCGTAACCTATCCCCGGCGTGTAGGCGTTCGTCGCCAGGGCGACCTGCCCGGCGATGATCCGTTCGTTCGGTGTGTGCAACCAGACCGGGTTCCCCGGCTGGATGCGAACCACGGGTGAGTTCTCGTACAGCTCGACCCCCGCGTGCCGGTTCGCCTCGATCAATCCGGCGATGAGTTTTCCAGGATGCAACCGATTGGAGATACCTTCGACTGCTGCATCGTAGTATGGAGAATTGACTGCCTCACGGAGCCCATGTCCGGTCAACACTGGATTCTCGGCCGTATCGCGGGATCGATGCAACGTGATCATCGGCGCCTGTTCTTCGAGCTCTACATCGAGCCCATTGTCGAAGCAGAAGCGGCGCAGGAGATCGTAGCCGCGCTGGGCCTCTTCGGTCTGCCCATGCCCCCGGAAATAGTTGGGCGCGCCGCCTGAGTTGCGGGAGCTGGCGCCGGAGCCGAATCGCTGCGCTTCCAGCACTGCCACCCGGAGCGACGGGTCGAGCGTTTTCAGGTAGTAGCCAATCGCCAGTCCGGTAAAGCCGCCGCCGACCACCGCCACATCAACGTTGATGCTTTCATCCAGCGGCCGGAAGCGAGGAAGCTCCGGAATCGTCTTCATCCAGTAGGCTGGCGCGCGCTCCGTCTCTTCCATCACCGGAGCCGGTTTCTTCACAATCCGGTCAGCGATAAACAACGGCAGCGTCGCCAGGCTCCCCAGCGCCCCGGCGGCAATCCAGCGCACGCGTGTCATCAGTCCTCCTCTGCGTCAGGATCGAGTCGATACGCATTGGCTGCCTGGTCCCGACTGATCTTTCCATCCCGCAAATCGGCTGCGACCTGGTTGCGATCCCGCTCTTTCGGGTTGCCGTAACCGCCGGAGCCGCCGGTGACCACCGAGGCAAGCTGGCCGGGCGCGATCAGGAATTGACCGCCGGTCGACGGGTCCGCCAGTTCACCGTCGATGCGAATTTCCGCCTTGCCGCCGTCATGGCCGCCGAACAACCCCCACGGGGCGCTCAGTCGGCGGCTGGTCGAACCCCGGAAGGCTGCCTCGTGCTCCAGCACGCGGATATCCCGCCGAATTCCCATCCCGCCGCGCTGCTTGCCCGGTCCTCCGGAGTCCGGAACCAGCTCGTAGCGTTCGACCAGCAGGGGGTATTCAACTTCCAGGCTCTCCACCGGAAGGTTGGATGTGTTGGTGATGTGTGTCTGCACCCCATCGAGCCCGTCTTTCGTCGCCCGGGCGCCAAAGCCGCCGCCGAGCGTTTCCAGGTAGCTGTAATAGCGGCCGGTTCGCGGGTCATTGCCGGAAAAGGTAATCGAGGTGTTCGCGCCGGTGCAGGCAGCGATTACCCGTTCGGGAACCGCCTGGGCGAAGGCGCCGAGAATCAAATCAACGACCCGCTGAGCGGTCTGAGTCCGGCTGTTGATCGCCGCCGGCTCATCGCAGTTCAGAATCGTGCCGGAATCGGCGGTGACATGGATCGGGCGGTACATGCCGGCGTTCGGGAGGATGGACGGATCGACGACGATCTTCACACCGTAGTAGCTTGTCGCAAGCAGCGCGGTCCAGACCATGTTCAGCCCGGCCCTGACCTGCGGCGGATTCCCCGAGAAATCGAGCGTGATCTCGTCGCCGTGCACGGTAATCGCGGTTTTGAGGGTCAATTCTTCATTGCCGAGATCATCAGCATCGAATCGATCCTCGAACCGATAGGTTCCGTCTGGAATCTGCTTCAGTCCGGCCCGGGTCTGACGCTCGGCGTAATCGAGCAACGCCGACCCCGCCGCGACCACGATGTCGGCTCCGTACTTGTCGCACAGCGCCTGAAATCGACGGACCCCAAGCCGGTTGGCCGCGAACTGGGCTCGCAGATCGCCCAGCCGTTCGTGCGGCACCTGGCAATTGAGCAGGATCGTCTCCAGAATGTCTTCGCAGAGCTCGCCGCGATTGAAGATCCTGACCGGCGGAATTCGGAGACCTTCCTGATAGATATGGGCATGGCCGCGATCAACGAAGTCCGCGTGATGGGAGAGATTGGCGGCGAACCCAACGAGTTTCTCGTCATAGAAAATCGGCGAGAGCACCACGATGTCCGGAAGATGCGTTCCCCCGCCCGTATAGGCGTCATTGCCGATGAACATGTCGCCGGGATCGAGTTCTTCTACCGGATGCCGCCGCAGAATCTCTTCAACAATCCCCATCAGCGAGCCGAGGTGAATCGGGATGTGCTCCGCTTGCGCCAGCGTCCGGCCCTGCGAATCAAACAAGATGGTCGAGCAGTCACGGCGCTCCTTGATATTCGTGGAGTACGAAGCCCGAATGAGCGCGGTTCCCATCTCCTCGACCACCGAGGAGAACGCGGATCCCAGGATCTCGACCGTTATCGGCGTCAGACCGGCTGTCCTGCTGATCTCGGTTGTCATGCGCGTTCCCGCCCTTCCCCAGTCTCTTCAATGATCAGATTCCCGTACGGATCAACCATCGCCTGCTGGTTGGGCAGGATCACCGTAGTCGAATCCATCTGCTCGACGATTGCGGGACCGTCAATGACCGTTCCTGCTGTCAGCTTCGTCCGGCCATAGAGCGGGACATCGCCCCAGCCGCCAGCTTCCGGCATCCAGGCTCGCCGGTGTCCTGCCAGCGCGTCATCGGATGAGCCGCCCGTCTCCAGGGTATCCAATCGCGGCGGCTCGACCACCCCGAACGCTTCCAGGCGGAACGTCACCAGTTGCACCGGCTCATCTTCGGCGGCGTAGCCATACGCTTGCTCATGCGCCTGGTGAAATGCCGTCCGGATTCCGTTCAGTACATTACCGTTCAGTTCGCCATCTGGAACCGGAACCGGCAACTCGTAGTTCTGGCCAACATACCGCATATCGGCAATTCGCCGGGTGCTGCGGTCGCTTGGCGCAAGGTGTTCACGGTCGAACCAGGTTTGCGCTTCGGCTTCGAGCTCCCAGTAGCTGGCATTCATGATCTCCAGCGATTCGTCGACCGCCGGGATCACCTGGGTTCGGGAGAAATCAGTGCGCAAATCGGCCACCAGCAATCCGTAAGCGCAGAGGATTCCCGGAATTGCCGGAACCAGGATGCGCGGGATTTCCAGCTCGCGGGCAAGCCGGCCTGCATGCAGCGGACCTGCCCCGCCGAACGCTACCAGTGCGTAATCTCTGGGATCGTAGCCGCGCTCGACGGAGATCACCCTGATCGCCCGGGCCATGTTGACGGTCGCAAGATCGATAATCCCCTGGGCGACCTGCTCACTCTCCAGCCTCAGCGCCTCCGCCAGGCGGGCGATCGCTTCGTCAGACCTCGAGGCGTCGATCGGCATGCGGCCGCCGAGCAACGCATCGCGACTCAACACGCCGAGATGCACGTTTGCGTCAGTAACCGATGCCTCGGTTCCTCCCTGGTCGTAGCAAGCCGGACCGGGAACGGCGCCGGCGCTCTGCGGGCCGACTTTCATATGGCCGCCTGAATCGATCCAGGCGATCGACCCGCCGCCGGCGCCGACCGTGTTGATATCCAGCATCGGGGTGCGAATCGGGTGTCCGGCGACTTCCTGATCCAGCTTCATCGAGGATTCGCCGTTGTTGATCAGCGCGACATCTGTGCTGGTCCCGCCCATATCGAACGTAATCAGGTTGGGGAATCCCGCCTTTCGGGAGACATCGATGGCGCCAACAACGCCCGCCGCCGGACCGGAAAGGACCGTCCGGACCGGTGTCTCCGCGGCGACTTCCAGCGAGATACTCCCGCCGTTGGACTCCGTCCGA
>SKTL01000014.1 GCA_007122555.1 Thermomicrobiaceae bacterium
TCGAGCAAATCGACCATTTCACTCGGAAGTCGATGGGTTACTTCGCGAAACACGATGTCGAGGGCTTCCTTCGGAGGCAGTAATCGATCGGTCGCAGTCATAGGTGGTCGCTTTCTCAGATTCGGATCGGACGTCGTCACGCAAACGCATCTTAACACAGCGGTGAGGACACTCCGGCATACCGACGACCTGCAGGATTCGGTACAATACCGCGCGTATCAAAGCCGGATCGAGAAGGTCGGGATGGCATCTGTAGAGACAAACGACCCGCCTGTCAATAACGGAGCGAGGTCGGATTCCCGCCTCGGGAAGCTCTGGCGTGAGCACGGGCCGATGCTCACCGATGCCGCGGTGGCGTTCGCGGTATCACGGATTATCTTCTATACGGTCGCCGTCATCGCCTTCTTTACCGTCCCGGAATACGCCGGCGACGCGTACACGCCGCGCGACTTCGAAGCCCACCCGCTGATCGCCGCGAGTCTCCGGTGGGATGCCGGATGGTACGTCGACATCATTCGCGACGGCTATGAGTGGACGGGCTCCGGTGAAGAGAGTGTCGCATTCTTTCCCCTGTTCCCCATGCTCATCAAGGCGTTGTTGCTGATCATCCCGGATTCGTTTCTCTACCTCTCCGCGGTCCTGCTCAACCACGCCATCTTCTTCATCGCGCTACTGCCAGTCTGGCTTTACGCGCACCGCTTCGGCGGACGGCCGGTTGCGCAGCGGACGCTCCTCCTGCTCTGTCTCTTTCCGACCGGGTTCTTTTTCAACGCCGTCTACACTGAATCACTCTTCTTGCTCGTCAGCGCAACCTCGTTGCTCGCTCTTCACCGGAGCCACTACATCGTGGCCGGAGCGGTCGGGTTTCTGGCAAGTCTCACTCGCCCAACGGGCGTTCTACTGGGCCTTCCATTCCTGATCCAGCTCTGGAAAGACCGATCCGCCGACTGGAGACAGAACGTCGCGCACGGATGGCCGATCATGCTCATTCCACTGGGTCTGTTCGTCTACATGGGGTATCTCTGGATGGCGTTCGGCCGCCCGCTCGCGTTTCTTGAAGTGCAGGAAGAGTGGGGGCACGTGCAGATGCTTCCAACAACGGCGATCATCGATTCCTTCCGCTACCTACTGGAGACCGAGACCAGGGATGTCTTCTACGTCATGGGAGCAGTCAACACCTTTCTCACAATCTGGGCGCTGACGATGGCGTTCGTGATCATCAGGAGCGATTCGATCGGCTCATCCTTTGCATTCGCGGCGATCCTGACGCCGCTCGCCGCCGGGATCGACTGGATGCCGGTTGTCAGTATGGCTCGATACGTGCTGGTGCTGTTCCCGCTCATCATCCCGCTGGCGATCTGGGCGCGAAACTGGTCGATTCAGGTGCTGATAATCGCAGCGTTCCTGCCAACCCATGTCATGCTGCTCGCCCTGTTCGTTCGATGGTACTGGGTGGTTTAATCGGACAGTTCGACATCTGACGTGATAGGCTGGATTCACTAGCGCTCGCCGGTTCAGCGGCGTTTTTGACATTCTTCCAGACCGGCGAGTATATTTGCCCTACGTGCACCACGATTTTCGCGCAGCGCTGGATTCCTCAATTATGTCCAAACCGGAATTTGCCCACCGTCCAACCGAAGAACCGGCAGATGTCTCGACCGCGGCGACGACCACGTCAGATATACCGACGTGGGAAACGCTGCAAGCGGTGATCGATGAGCATATTCCCGGCATGGACATGACCAAGGTCCGGCGAGCCTACGAGTACGCCAACGATCAGCACTCACAGGTCTGGCGAAAATCGGGCGAACCGTATATCTCCCATCCGATCGCCGTAGCGATCATCCTCGCGGAAATGCAACTCGACCCGGACACGCTGGCGGCTGCGCTACTTCACGATGTCATCGAAGATACCGACACGACATTCGAAGACATCGAGACGATGTTCGGCGAGCCCGTCGCCAAACTCGTAGACGGGGTATCCAAACTCGGCAGGATCCAGTGGACCCCCGAGCAGCAGGAACAAGCATCGCGAGAGAAGGAGCGGCAGGCCGAGAGCCTGCGCAAAATGTTTCTGGCGATGGTCGATGACATCCGAGTGGTGCTCATCAAGCTCGCCGACAGGCTGCACAACATGCGCACGCTGGAGCACATGCCCAGGGAGAAACAACTCCGAAGCGCCCAGGAAACGATGGAGATATACGCCCCGCTCGCGAACCGCCTCGGAATCTGGCAAATCAAGTCCGAACTCGAAGACCTCGCACTTCGCTATACCGATCCACAGACATTCTTTAGCGTTGAACGCGCACTCCGCCGCCGCGGCACCGATCGCGATCGATACATCAATTCCGTCATCGAGGAGCTTCAGTCCGCGCTCTCCGATGCCGGCATCGAAGCGGAGATCTACGGTCGCGAGAAGCACATTACGTCGATCGTACGGAAGATGGAGCGGAAGGGACGGCGGCTGGAAGAGATCTACGATGTCCTCGGAATTCGGGTCCTGGTGAATGAGAAAAAGGACTGTTACGGGGCGCTCGGGGTCATTCACACCATGTGGCACCCGATTCCAGGCGAGTTCGACGACTACATCGCAACGCCGAAAGAGAGCATGTATCAGTCGATCCACACTGCGGTGCTCGGCAGTGAAGGATCGCCGATCGAGATCCAGATTCGCACCTTCGAGATGCACCAGGTCGCCGAATACGGCATCGCCGCGCACTGGCGATACAAGGAAGGCGCGAAGTCAGACCAGAACGTCGAGGCGAAAATCACCTGGTTGCGACAGCTTATGGACTGGCGGGACGAGGTTGTCGACGCGCACGAGTTCGTCGAGTCGTTGAAGTCAGACGTCTTCCAGGAAATGCTCTACGTCTTCACCCCGCGGGGAGACATCATCGAGCTGCCGGCCGGAGCGACACCGATAGACTTCGCCTACCGGATTCACACTGAAGTTGGGCACCAGTGTGTCGGCGCGAAGGTCAACAACCAGCTTGTGCCGCTCGATTACAAGCTCCAGAACGGCCAGGTCGTCCAGATTATGACGTCCAAGACGAAGGTTGGACCGTCACGCGACTGGCTGATGTCCAGCAGCGGCTATATCAAAACCGCGTCAGCGCGGGAGAAAGTTCGTCAGTGGTTCCGCCGCCAGGAACGCGAAGAAAACATTGCGCAGGGACGCAGCATCCTGGAACGCGAGCTTCGCCGGCTCGGCATAGACGTGAAGATAGACGAGGTCGCCAGGCAGTTTCCGCGTTACAACAAGACGGATGATTTCCTCGCGGCAGTCGGCTATGGCGCAGTCAGCCCACAACAGATCGCGGCCCGCCTCGCCGAAGACGAGGATCGCAAGGTCCTTCGGAAGCCGAGCTCCCAGCAATCGACGACCTCGCCGGTCGGAATCAACGTCACGGGAATCGGCGATCTCTATACCCGGCTGGCCAGTTGCTGCAAACCGGTCTTCGGAGATTCGATTATTGGCTACGTGACGCGAGGCCGCGGAATCACCGTTCATCGTTCCGATTGCCAGAACGTGGCGAACGTGGACGAAGCGGGCCGGCTGGTGCAGGTAAGCTGGGGAAGCGATAAGCGCGAGCTCTATGCCGTCAATGTCCGGATAGACGCCTGGGATCGCGTCGGGCTTCTGCGCGACATTACCTCCCTCGTCGCCGACGAAAAGGTCAACGCGCTCAACGTCCTGACCCGTGTCAATGACGACCGCACGGTCACTGTACTGATGACGCTCGAAGTCAACGGCGTTCAGCAGCTCTCACAGATTCTTCAGAAGCTGGAAGCGATCCGTGATGTCTTTGATGTCATGCGTGACCCGACGCCGGCCAGCGCGTTCGACACGTCCGGCCAGCGGTAACGCATGAGTGTACACCCGTCACATTCTCGAAACACGCGCTCCGGACCGATTATCTGCGCCGGAGAGGCGCTGATCGACCTGATCGCCACCCCGGCCAACACCTGGTCCGAGATCGATTACTTCCTTCCCAGAATCGGCGGCGCCCCCGCGAACACCTCGGTTGCAATCAGGCGCCTCGGCGGTCAATCCGCGTTTCTCGGGAGTCTGGCGAACGACCAGCCTGGAGTGTGGATTCGAGAGCGCCTGACCGATGAGGGCGTTGATCTTTCACGGATGATGTTCACTGATCACGGGCAAACTCGCCTGGCGACGGTCACGGGGCCGATCGATCACCGCGACTTCGTCTTCTATGGCGCCCCCGCCGCAGATACGCTGCTCACACCTGACCATGTGCGCAATGTGACACTACAGGATGCGTCCGCGATCATCATCGGGTCCTTACTTCTCCTGAGTGAGCCGGGCAGGTCGGCAATTCTGAAGCTGCTCGGGATCGCGGACGAGTTTGCTATTCCGATCACCTTCGATCCCAACCCGCGTCCACAGTCCTGGCCCGATCCCGAGCAGGCTCGCGAATGCTTGCTTCCATTTGTCAGACAGGCCAGAATTCTGAAGCTCGGTGCTGAAGAGCCGGAGATTCTCGGCATGACGATCGAAGAATTACGGACGGAGCAGCCGCTCGGCGGTGTACTCATCCTTACTGACGGCGCGAACGGATGCTGGTACTGGTATGGTGACGACCGTTCGCGGGCAGTGCCTCCGTTCAGCGTTGACGCCGTAGATTCCACCGGCGCCGGGGACGCCTTTACCGCGGCGATCACGCTTCGCTCGGTAGAGCGAGACGGTCGCATCGAATTCGAGGATGTCCGCTTTGCAAGCGCAGTCGGCGCGCTGACCACCACTCGGCAGGGAGCAATGGACGCGCTTCCGTACCGTTCATCGGTCGACGCACTGCTCAGCAAAGCGAATCCGGAAGGCCAGAAGGACGCAATAGGAGAGTAGCAGCCTTATGTTCAGTGACCCGACTGCGTTTTCGCTAGGACCGTTCACCGTCCAGTGGTACGCGCTGTTTATTATGACCGGCGCCGTACTGGCGGCGATTCTTGCGGGCAAGCTCGCCGATTTTCGTGGTCTGAAGGCGGACGCGATCTTCGACATCGCGGTTGTCTCGATCATCGCCGGGGTGATCGGCGCCCGGCTCTATTTCGTCATGCTGGAGTGGGACTACTACGGCCAGAATCTGACCCAGATTCTCAACATTCCGCGCGGCGGCCTTTCGATCCACGGGGCGATCATCTTCGGTGTAGCCGCGATCATCATCATGACCTGGCGAATGAAACAGCCAGTGCTCTCCTGGCTCGACATCGCCGCGCCGGCTGTCGCGCTCGGACAGGCAGTCGGGCGCTGGGGAAACTACGCCAACCAGGAAGCCTTCGGCTCTCCTACCGACCGGCCATGGGGTATCGAGATCCGGCCGGAGAATCGACCAGCCGAATACGCCGACGCGACCCACTTTCATCCGACGTTCTTCTATGAATCAGTTCTGAATCTGGCCAACGCCGCATTGCTGACGTTTCTGATTGTCCGGTTCTCGGGCAAGCACTGGATGCGCGCCGGGGACATTCTGGCGGTGTATCTGATCACCTACGGGTTCATCCGGTTGCCGCTGGAATGGCTCCGCACCGACAGCTTGTATATCGGACCCATGCCGGCCGCATACTGGCTGAGCGGCGCCCTCATTCTCGGAGGGGCCGTGCTTCTGGTGCTGAATCGCACGGTATTCGACGGCGCCAAGTTCGGCGAGAA
>SKTL01000523.1 GCA_007122555.1 Thermomicrobiaceae bacterium
AGTCGCACGTTAATCAGCTTGCCTTCGAAACCATAACCGCTCCAGATAACGTCCTGCTCGCTCATCTCACGACCTTCCAGAAACCTGCTCGTCGAACGCTGCAACAGCGCTAACCGGTTGGGGACAGAAACATCCCGGCGATTTGATCCATCCTTCGGGCTGCCCGCTCGCGTCTCACGGGTAGATTCTGCACGATTCGGAAACAATGCAGGAGCCCCGTCAAAAAACTCCTTGCGCAGCGAGCAGCCTTTCGTGATATACTGCGGCTATCGCTGCACAACGTAGCGTGTACTCCCGCGTCGAACAGGCGTGGTTCTGGAAGGACGAAGACTCGATGGCGACAGGTACGATTGCGACGATTCGCGACGACAAAGGTTTTGGTTTTATTGCACCGGCAAACGGCAGTGGGAACGATCTGTTCTTCCACCGCTCGGCAGTTGTCGATGTTGAGTTCGAAGAACTCCGCGACGGTCAGGAAGTCACATTCGATGAAGAGCCTGACCCGCGTAACCCATCCCGCCAGCGCGCCGTAAACGTGCGCCCGGCTGGATAGATCCATCTGCCAGCATGTTGCGCGGTGAGCGTACGCCGATCTACCTGATCATCGCATAATCGCTCGCGTGACATTGAAACAGGCAAATGACAACAACCCGCCATCCGGCGGGTTGTTTTTCGTTAACATCCGTCTTCGCAGGTCGTCAATTGCGGATCTACGGCCATGGGAACCTCGACGGGCCGATGATCGACAACGTGATCACTGCAGGTGAGCCGGCGCCTCCAATATCGGATACGTGCCAGGAACGGATCTCCACGTCTCCTGGAGATCCAGTCCTGGCATGTGAAGAGCCTGGTCGCTCCCGGTCATCTGTTGCGTGGTCAATCCATGCATTCCACTGGAATCGCCGCTCCCCACCGCGCTTGGCTGACCTGTCGACTCGACATCCCAGTAGCTGGCGCTGATCCCGCCTTCACGGAAGTTGCCGATCATGCCACCAACCATTACATCTCCGGAAACATGACCGGTAGCGATCGTCCGGGACACGGCGAAGTCCGAATTCGCGGCGCCCCAGTATTCGCCGATCAGTCCGCCGATCGACTCATGGCCGGTCACGCTTCCAGAAGCATAGGCCACCGAAATGGAGCCGAATGATTGATTCCAGCCGACAAGACCACCCGCCAGCCGATCGCCCACAGCAACATCGCCAGTTGCGTAGGCAAAATGAATGATCCCATCGTTCAGACCTGTCAGGCCGCCGGCAATTCGCTCCGACGCGTATACGTCTCCGGTGGCGTAGGAGTATTCGATCAACCCGAGGTCCTCAATCCACGACGGACCGGTATTCGCGCCGACCAGACCGCCAACCACGTAGTCCCCGGAAACATCGCCACTGGCGTTCGAGCCGCGAATGACGCCGGCTGACGTCTCCATTCCGTGATGGGACGTATCATGCTGATTGGTCCCGACCAGTCCGCCGAGATCCGTCTCGCCAGTCACCGTCATGTGCGATGTCGACGCCAGGATGTAGCCCGAATTCTCTCCGGCCACCCCGCCGGCGTAGGATCCGCCGGATATCTGGCCGGAGCTGTGTACGCCTGACAACGTTCCCCCCGGCGCGCTCCAGCCGAACAGTGTCACTTCTCCCCGATTGTCCCCGGCAACTCCGCCGATCCTCGCAACGCCGGAGAGCTCACCGGCAACCCGCGAGTCTTCGATGCTCCCAGTGTTTATCCCGGCAATCCCGCCGACATAGGTGTATCCGGACACGCGTACGTCGACGAGATCGACCCCCGAGATCGAACCTGAACTCGAGGAGAACAGTCCGACTCCGTGTTCGTCCGGACGGTTAATCGTCTGACCCACGATACTGAATGACGATCCATCGAATGAACCGCTGAAGTCAGCTCCAGGGAAGAGACCTGAACTCTCGCTTCCAATCGGCTCGAACCCGCGTCCATCGTTCCACCCAACGGTCTCGCTGGCGTCGATGTCTTCAACCTGTACGAAGTGTGCGTCCGGGAAATATCGCATGTCCTGCAGCTGCTGGATTGTCGCAACCTGATAGGGATCGGACGCGCTCCCCGATCCGCCAGCGAACGCTGGCTCAGGGATGACCCCGTCCACGTATCTCCAGCGGTAGTAATGCTGCCCGATGTTGCCGGACTCAACCTGCCACCCGTCCGGGTTCTCAGGGGTATAGGTCAGGCAGCGCCGTTCGAAACACTGCACCAGCACATCCTGCCAGACTCCGGCGACCGGAACGTGCACCCAATAGGCCTCGGTAATCGGAAAGCCGACAGCGAAGTACGGGTTTTCGAACAACGGAGCAGTGACCCGGTCGCCAATCTGGTTAGCTACCAGACCTTCACTGTTCATGAAGCTCCAGAACACCGACGCGACGGTGTGATCGGTATCCGGAACGTATTCCGCGCCGGTCACTCCATAGTCAGTCAAGGACGGATCGGCGTGAACTGATCCGTCAGGATTCAACATTCGGTTCAGGGTTGCGCCTGGATCCGCGGCGTCATCGCTGAGAAGCGGCTCAAGATCAGCATAGGTCGGGCTGTCCGAGTGATTATCTCCAGCAATCTGGACCCGCGCCGGCGCGCGTTGCTCACGCGCCACATCACCGGTTTGCATCTCGCCGGTAATCAGCTCTCGCGCCAGCAGCCCGTTCGTCACATACCAGGGATCGTCCCGGAAGTCGGAATGCGGAGTGGTGATCTCCATACGGGATTTGTCGAAGTACTGCACCTGCCGGAGACCATCGGGCGAGTCAGCATACGGCTCCATGAATGACTGGGTGAAAGCGCCGTCTCCCCACATCCAGGTCCGGGTGACCTCCCCCTCACGAACCGGAAGGTCGGTTCGAGCCCATGTCGAATAGAACGCCTCATTTGCCGGTCCGGCAGCTGTCGCATCTTCGTGAGACACAAGCATCAATGCCATCGGCGTCACGAGCGTCGCCGCCAGCCCCCAGTGAAGCATTCGCCGCATGTCCGCAGATCTCCGATTCTGTATTGCGCCAGATCACACGCTTACGCCATATACTGGAATACCCACCACAATAGCAGCGTTTCGGTGCAGGGTCAAAGTCAAGCAGGTGCGTCGAGCGCACCGGGGGAGCCGCTACGAGGTCTAGGAACACATAATGTCGGGGATGTCTTCATGCATCAGGGGGAGGCGCCGGGCGGATTCGAACCGCCGATCAGAGTTTTGCAGACTCCTGCCTTACCACTTGGCTACGGCGCCATTTCGGCTGTCGCAACGCAAAGTCTACCGCAACGAGCCTCCGTCCGACTAGCCGGTGTTCTCGTCAACCGCGAGCGGGAGCACGATCCCGAGGGCGAACCCGATCGTTGAATCTCCGCAACCGCGCACCCCCAGTTTGTGAGTTGCCTTATCACGGTGCGCGCTGACGACTCTTGCGGTGACCGGGTTGAGACGATTCTTATGCAATCCAGCCCTGTTCCGTGATCATTCTGGCGCCTTGCTCCGGATATTCTTAGTGTAACGCTGACGACCAGAGCCAAATGATCGGACAGGCGATGGCGTCGATACAACCGGGGCTATCAGGGGGACAGTGAGATGAATCAGGAAGACATCATTCTTCGAGTTCAGAACGTATCGCAGATCTTCGGCAACAAGCGAAGTCTGACGAGCGCCAGGAGAATGCTCACGCACGAAGTCTCGCGAGAGGACATTCTGAAAGAGACCGGCGCATTCGTTGCGGTCCGCGATGCTTCGTTTGTCGTCCACAGAGGTGAATTCTTCATCATCATGGGATTATCAGGATGCGGAAAGTCTACGCTCCTTCGCGCGATTATCCGGCTTGTTGAGCCCAGCGCCGGAGAAATCGAAATCGACGGCCAGGACGTTATGAATCTCGATAGCGCGGAGCTACGAATGCTTCGCTCGACGAAAATGGCAATGGTGTTCCAGCGCTTCGGGTTGCAACCGCACCGATCAGTGATTGAAAACGTCGAGTTCGGCTTACTGGTCATGGGAATGGAGCCCGCTGAACGCCGTATCCGCGCGATGGACGCGATAACCCAGGTTGGTCTCAACGGGTGGGAAGATCACTATCCAAATGCCCTCAGCGGTGGGATGCAACAGCGAGTCGGCGTTGCCCGTGCGTTAGCGCGTGATCCTTTGATTCTTCTCATGGACGAGCCGTTCTCCGGCCTTGATCCGCTTATCCGTCAGAGGATGCAACGTGAGTTCGCGCGTTTGCAGGCGGAAATCGGACTGACAATCATAATGGTGACTCATGATCTGGACGAAGCGCTTACGCTTGGTGATCGCATCGCGATCATGCGCGATGGAGAGATCGTGCAGATTGCGACTCCGGAAGAACTCGTGATCAACCCCGCTGACGAATACATTGAAAGCTTTATTGAAGGCGCGTCAGCGGCCAAAGTTCTCACGGCCAGGCACATAATGGATCCTGACGTCATCACGATCTCCACTAACAACGTCGAGTTTGAGCCAACGATCAGCAAGGTCAAGTCCGAGCGCGAGCGAGGGAGTTTCGTCATTGATGAAAATCGCAAACTCCTGGGAAGAATCTGGCTCCACAAGTTGATTGACGCATCCAGGGACGAGAAGCTTCGAGCGGGGTGGGCAGAACAGATTGAACCTGCTCTGACGACAACAATGGACGCAACCCTTTCCGAAGCGTTTCCGCTCGTCATCGAGACCAGATTCCCGGTCGCCGTCGTCGACGAGGCAGGAACACTGCTCGGGCAAATCACCAAGAACAAACTGCTCGAGACCTTGATGAAGGATATTGAACGCGACGCACATGTTATCGATAACGGAGAGACGGTTGCTGATGACCCGAGAGGCCCCTCTCCGTCCGATCAGACCGTTCAAACAGTTACCGACTAGACCATCGACATAAATCCCTGGTCGGTCACTCGCGCCTCTGGGATAACGGAAAGCGCCATGAACGACAGCAGGCCGAACGGTGACGGAACCGTGCTGCCGAACTGTCGCGCAATCGCTTCGATCGCTTCGTACTGCTCAGTGACCGCTGCCAGTGGCTGATCGGAGAGAATCCCGGCAACCGGAAGCGCGAGCGCTCCCTTGATGTCGCCGTTGTTCACCGCAGCGAGTCCGCCCTGCATATCGACAACCACATCAATGGCGGCGAGCATGTCAGCGTCATTCGTCCCGATACACACGATATTGTGGGCGTCATGGGCAATCGAGGTCGCCAGCGCACCCTGCTTCAGTCCGAACCCGCGGATAAGCCCGATGCCGACGTTCCCGGTGGCGTTATGTCGCTCGATTGTCGCGATCTTGAGAATGTCCCGGTCGATGTCGGCGACGGCGAACGCTCCATCGGTTTTCGGCTGGACGTCGATCTTCCGGGTGACGATCTGCCCAGGAATCGCTTCGACGGCGTTCATCGTCTCCTCAGCCGGCAGCTGGAGCGACTGCCCAGTCAAAGGTTGAATCCGCACCGAGTTGAGCAAGTGCTCCGGCGGTCGCGAGGCGATATCGAAGTTTGCCTGTCCGTCCTCGGCGACAATCTCGCCTTGATACAGCACGGTCCTGGGGCGAATGTCATCCAGCGAATCGAACAGCACGATGTTGGCGAAGTAGCCTGGCGCAATCATCCCGTGGCCGCTGAGACGCCAGTACTCCGCGGTGTGCAACGTCG
>SKTL01000446.1 GCA_007122555.1 Thermomicrobiaceae bacterium
CGGATCCAGCCAGGTCCAGAGCCCTCCATTCCAGAGCAGAACGCGATCATTCTCACCGATCTCGGGAAAGGCCGATCGCGGGCCGGGACCGGTCTTCTCCGGCGTCTGCTCCGGATGGCCGAACGGGACGCAGTCAATGAGCGTTCGAAGTTCCGGGTCAAGTCGGGCGTGATCGGCCCGCAGCCTCCCGGCGGCAGCCAGCGCGCCAAGCCAGAAATCGCGCTGGCGCTCCGAGGCGCAGATGAAGTAGTCACCCAGGGTCAACAACCGGTTCAGCGATCTGACATCGTCCGCACGGTCGGGCTCGCCGCGCTCGGGACGAATCCGCGCGACCTCAAGTTTCTCGAGCATCGCCGGCGCATAGAGATCGATGACCAGATGCGCGGATTGAAGCGTCTCTGGATCGCAGTGGTAATACGGAATGTCCTGCGCGACGACGATGTCATGCTCACGCGATTGCAGCAACCCGGCCTGCCAGGCGGGGAGTTCATCGCGAGAATCAGCAATGCCGTCAAACCAGCATAACTTGATGCCGTCGGGTGGGGAGATATCGACAGGAGACGGAGCGGCCAGCGTGACCTGATGCTCGCTGGCCAACACACGGGCGAGGTTCCAGTAACGGATGCCCGTTCCGCTCATCCGCCTGCCTATCGCATCGGTTGCGAGCACCAGTATCGACGCCATCAGCAGCACCTTCCGGGGAAGCTAGTACCCCAGATCTCGCAGCTTCGGCAACACCTGCTCGCCATAGAGCTTGATGAACCGCTCCTGATCAGGACCCGGAGCGTGAAACACCAGATGACGGAACCCGAGATCCAGATACGGCTTGAGTTTCTCGATATGATCGTCCGGATCCGTTGAAACGATCCAGCGGCTGGCCGCCCGCTCGGCGGGAAGCGCGTCTGCAAGCTTCTCCATCTCGATCGGATCCTCGACGCCGGTCTTCTCTTCCGGCGACAGGGCCAGGGCGCCCCAGTAGCGGGTATCTTCCATGGCGCGCTCCCTGTCGGTGTCGAACGAGACCTTCATTTCGATCATCTTCTCGATGCCGTCATAGTCGCGACCAGCCTTGTCGGCGCCCTCGCGAACGCCGGGAAGCAGCTTCTCGCTGTATAGCGCCGGATCCTTCCCGCTGGTGCAGATAAAGCCGTCTCCCATCCGACCCGCCAGTCGCGCGGCCGTCGGACCGCCACCGGCAATATAGATCGGAATAGGCTCGTCCGGGCGGTCATAGACGGTCGCCTGGATCGTCTTGTAATACTCACCGTCCCAGGAGACGCGCTCTTCGGTCCAGAGCTTCTTCATCAGCTCGACGCTCTCGCGGAGACGTCCGAACCGCTCCTTGAACGGAGGCCACTCCATCCCGGTCGCCGGCACTTCGTTCAGCGACTCGCCGGTTCCGACACCGAGGAAGACCCGGCCCGGGTTCAGACATGCAATAGTGCCCATTGCCTGAGCGACAATCGACGGATGATACCGGAATGTCGGCGTCACCACGCTCGTGCCCAGCTTGATCGTCGAAGTTCGTTCACCAAGCGCGGCGACCCACGCCAGCGAAAACGGCGAATGCCCGCCAGTATGTCGCCATGGCTGGAAGTGATCGCTCACGACGACCGAATCGAATCCGTGTTTCTCGGCGGAAATGCCGAAATCAAGCATCTCTCGCGGGGCAAACTGCTCCGCTGAGGCTTTGTAGCCTAGTGTCAGCATTGAGGCTCCCTTCTCAATTCGTCAGGCCAGCGCGCCGATCCCTTCCCGGGAGACGCGTCTGCATGATCTGGTCCAGAACTTGGAATCGGTCCGGCCGGAACGCCGTCAGATCGTGCCGGGTCTCACCGTCCATAATCAACTCGGCAATGATCTCTCCGGTAACCGGGGCCATCGTGACGCCCAGCATACCGTGTCCGCCTGCAACGTAAACATTCTCCAGCTCCGGGATCTTTCCGATAAGCGGCAACCCGTCTGGCGTCATGGGACGCAATCCGGCCCACATGCTGCGCTTGCTCCCTCTGGACCATCCCGGAAGGCGCCGGTCGAGCGCAGCCGTCATCGACGCAATTCGCGTCGCGTCCATCGACTCGTCCGTTCCGGTCAGCTCCATCATTCCGGCGAACCGGTTTGCGCACTGGAACGGGGTGCAGGCGATCTTCTCATCCGCCAGGTACAGCGGACCGCCCAGCGAGATCTCCGGATCCTGGACTGTTATGCTGTAGCCCTTGCCCGCAACGATCGGCAGATCAAGTCCGAATAGTCGGCCCGTCTCCGCCATCCAGGCTCCAGTCGCAATGACCGCTGCATCGGCGTCGATCACGACATTTCCTGCGCGCACTCCGGTCACCCGACTTCCACGACTCTCAACCGAATCCGCCGCGCTCCGGTGAATCATCCCGTGGGGAATGATCGTGTCCACCAGTGCAGAAATGACCGACTCGGGCCGAACGAACTGTTCGCCTGGAGCATGGACACCGCCCTGAACCGTCGAAGACATCGCTGGGAAGGCCGCTCGCAGTTCGCTCGCGTTCATCCGGTTGGCGGACAGATAGCCCCATGGCGCCAGCACGTTGAGTTCGTCGATGATGTGCTCAATATGCTCTGCTTGTTCGGCAACGAACGTAACGCCTGGCTGATCGTGTTCGAACGAGAGTCCAGCCGCTTGCCAGCGTCGATACCCGTCATACGATTCGACGTTCAGCCGTCCCTGCGCCAGAAGTCCCTGTCGGTGAGCAACCGGATTACAGTGGTTCCAGAACTGTGACAGCCATCGATAGTTTCCCGGAACGCTCGACACGTCGATCCGGAACGGGGAATCTCGTTGCAACATCCAACGCGCGACCTGAAGAGGCAATCCGGGCGCCGGGACCGGAGCGGACAACGCCGGAACGACCCAGCCGGTGTTGCCGGACGACGCCGCGGAGCCAGGCGTGCGCGGATCGATCAGCGTCACCTGCGCGCCGCGCCAGATCAGCTCGACCGCGACGCCAAGCCCGATGATCCCCGCTCCCAGAATCACGACATGCCTCACGTCAGACGCCTCTTCCTGATCGACGGATTCCGACAACGCCGTCTCATAGTGCGGCGAACCTGCAACAATCGTCAAGATCGCATGGTATCGAGCGCATTCAATGCCGTTCAGCTATGCTAGTCTCTAGGTCAGTCACTGAGGAAACAGGTGTGATGAGGAGTGAGACGAACTTGTGAGTAACTCGCACTCGACCGAGAGACAATTTGATATCGAATGGTCTGGCGACGTCGTTGTCGTCGGAGCCGGAATCGTCGGCCTCGCCGTCGCTCGCGAGATACTCCGGCGCCGGCCCGAGACTCGGCTCGCCGTGCTCGACAAAGAAGATGGCATCGCCCGGCATCAGACCGGACACAACAGCGGCGTGATTCACTCCGGAATCTACTACAAACCGGGATCGTTCAAGGCGAAGGCGTGCGTCGCCGGCTCCGCACAGATGATGCAGTTCTGCGAAGAACGGGAGATCCCGTATGAACGCTGCGGCAAGGTGATCATCGCGACGGAAGAGGAAGAGCTGCCGCGCCTCTACGATCTGCTCGAGCGAGGAAACGCCAACGGCTGTCCCGATCTCAGGATTATCGACGCCGACGAACTCAAAGAGATCGAGCCGCACGCCACCGGAATCAAGGCGCTGCTGTCGCCAAACACCGGGATCGTCGATTACCGCCAGGTCGCCCGCGCCTATGCCGAAGACATCCGCAAGAGCTCCGGGCAGATCCGCACCGGTCATGAGGTCCTCGCGCTGCACCAGCGAGCCGATGGGGCCGTGCTGGAGACGACCGGCGGATACATCCAGGCGAAACGGGTCGTCACCTGCGGGGGGCTCTGGTCCGATCGCGTCGCCCGGCTCACCGGTGCGCCGAGGGAACCGCGAATCGTCCCCTTCCGCGGGGACTACTACATCCTGCGGAACGACCGGCGACACCTCGTGCGCAGCAACATCTATCCAGTACCAGATCCGCGCTTCCCGTTTCTCGGCGTTCACCTGACACCGCGCATTGACGGCGATATCTGGCTCGGGCCGAACGCAGTCCTTGCCTTCGCGCGGGATGGCTACACATTCCGGCAGTTCAATTTCGGCGACCTGCGCGAGATGGCGACCTTCGGCGGGTTTCTCCGGTTCGCGATGGCGAACTGGCGCACCGGGGCCGATGAGATGCTGCGCGATCTCAGCAAGAAACGATTTCTCGCGTCGCTCCAGCGATACGTTCCGGAGCTCCGCATGGACGATCTCGTGCCGGGGCCGTCCGGGGTTCGCGCGCAGGCGCTGAGCGACGACGGTCAGCTCGTCGACGATTTCATCTTCAGCGAATCCGAGCGCATCCTGCACGTCCGGAATGCTCCGTCACCGGCAGCGACGTCATCACTGGTTATCGGACAGATGGTTGTCGACCGGTTTGAGGAAATGGGTGGTTGATGGATGGAATGGCGCTATCGCTGTCCAGCATGCGGATTTGAAGCCGAGCCCGAGCCAGTTCTCTGGCAATGTCCGGCCTGCGCCGGAGAATTGCTGATTGACGGATTACCCGACCGCGCCGTGGACGCATCAGCTCACGCTGCCGGAATCTGGCAATTCGAATCGATCCTGCCTGTAGAAACCCCATCGGCCGGAACACTCCTCGGCGAGGGAGACACCCCGCTAATCCCGTTCCACGTCGATGGCGTCACGATTCTCCTCAAGCTCGACAGCTTGCTGCCCACCGGGTCGTTCAAGGATCGGGGAGCCGCCGTTCTCTGCCAGTATCTCAAGCGCGTCGGCGTCACGAGAATCATCGTCGATTCGTCGGGCAACGCCGCCGCATCGATGGCCGCGTATGCCGCGGCAACCGGGCTCGAGTGCACCGTCTACGTTCCCGCCAGCGCATCGCCGGGCAAACTTGTCCAGGCGCGCGCGGCAGGCGCATGCGTCGTCCCGGTTGAGGGAAGCCGGGATGATGTCGCCGCCGCAGCTCAACAGGCCGCTGATTCCGACCGCACCGCCAGCTACGCCAGTCACAACTGGCATCCGGTCTTCGTTGAGGGTGTCAAGACCTGGGCGCTCGAAACGCACCGTCAACTCGGCGGACAGCTGCCCGACGCCGTCTATGTTCCGACCGGTGGCGGATCGGCGCTTGTTGGCGCCTGGCGGGGTTTCGGCGCTGTTTCGCGCTCCCTGCCGCGCCTGATCGCCGCGCAGCCCGAAGCCTGTTCGCCGATCGTGCGCGCCTGGCAAGAACATGCGCCGGTCTCACGCATGGAAGCTGGACCGACAATCGCCGAGGGGGCGAAAATCGCGCTCCCGTCACGCCCGCTGCAGATTCAACGCGCCCTTTCCGAAACTGACGGGCGAGGGATCGCGGTCAGCGAAGAACTGCTGATCGATACGCTCAAATTGCTCTGGTCGCGTGGGGTTTATGTCGAGCCGACTGGCGCGCTCGGCGTCGCAGCCTGCCGGGTCGCGATCACGAACGGAGAGGCTGTGCCGACGGACACGATCGTCGCCCACGTCACGGGACACGGCCTGAAATCCACGCCGGTCATCGAGCAGATCATGAATGAGTCCGTCTAATCGGCTTCACGTTCGAGAAACGTCCTGATCCGGCGACCAACTGCTCGCGGGTGTTCCTCGGGCAGGAAATGGCTGGCATTATCGAAGATCA
>SKTL01000521.1 GCA_007122555.1 Thermomicrobiaceae bacterium
CCGGAGCACGACTCGACGTTTCCTGGGAAGGGGCGGTAACCGGCGCCCTGTCCGGGCGAATCGGGGGTATCGACTATCTGTATGTCCGTCCTGACGGGCGAATAGAGTTGCACGTCCACGGGATTATCACCACAGAGGACGACGCGCGCATCGCCTTTATCGCGCCCGGGGTGGCGACAATCAACGACGATGGAACAGCCCGGCTATGTGAAAATGTGACGCTTCATACCGGATTTGAACAGTACGCCTGGGTCAATCAGAAGGCGCTCCGGGCAGAGGGCATTGTCAACCTCGGGACCGGGCATATTTCCGTTCAGGTGTATGCGGCTTGACCAAGGCAACTCCTTACCTCGTCCGTCGTCCGTCCCGTGAGACTGAAACGGGCGAAGGGGACGAGCGCGCGTCCGCTGCATCAAGGGCATGGCCAGGAACCGCGCCGGATAGCTCCAGGAGCAGTGGGGGCCGGGAATACCGCCAGGCAGCGCAATGACGACGCGTGACCCTGTGCCCAACGCGAGCGTCGTTTGCGCGGAAGGGGCGTTTCCCGTGGCGATCCCGAAACGATCGACAGGCTCTTCGTTGCGTGGCCCTGCCCCTCCAGTTATCTGCTCCGGAGTCTTCAGCAGGGCCGCCTCAAGCGAAACACCCCCAAAGGGTTTTCAATTGTTATGCGCCGGCGCTCTGGAACCAGTCGCGAACCGGCCGGAGCGTTGATTCCTGAACGGTATACGGCAGCACACAACTCGGGGCGACGATAATCGGATGCTCGCCAGCCTGAGCGATCGCGTCCTTGACTTCGTTGATCAGGCCATCGATGTCGCCCGACGCGGCCGGGCCGATTCGATCAATGCCCGCCACCAGCGTCCGCTGCGTGAGATTCGCCGCGTCCTTGATAGGCGGTCCGGACTCGCGATCGTGCCAGTTCACCGCGTGAATCGGGTACTCATTGGCAAGCTCGAACCGCGCGTTCGTGCCGTGGAGATGCAGCATCGTACACCAGTTGCGCTCGTCCTCCTTGAGAGCCTGGAGCACCCGGATGTCGTACGCGCTGCCGACGCGAGCGTACAACTCGTCGGACAGGCCGGCGTCACGCGATGCTTGCTGGGTAGCGAAGAAGAAACCGTCCGCGCCGGCGTCGAGACACGCCCGGCCGAACGCGATGACGTCTCCGGTGAAGAGTTCCAGCGCCGGATGAACGGCGTCCTCATCGGTGCTGAGGTGGTCGTTCAGGGCGCTGCCAACCAGCTTATGAGCCATTGATACGGGACTGAAAATCGTTTGAAGCACGGGAACATCAGGTCCGACCTTCTCCCGAACCTGCCGCACGACCTCGACCTGTTCGGCGAGTATGCCCTCCGAGGGACTTGCCGACGTTAACTTCGCCCAGTCGCTGGGCGACGAGATCGGGGTCGTCTTGAGCTGAGTCGTCCCGCTGTCACCAGGAGCGAGTTCGATCGTTGCGCCGTAGTCGAGCACGGAGTACATCCCGGTCGGCATCAACTTGATCAGGTCAACGTCGAACTTCTGATGGAAGTCGACAGTCGCGTTGACGAGTCCCTCAACGGTGCGGTCCGTCTCCGGAAAGTGATGCCAGAGCGTAAACGGGACACGGTCTGCGGACGTTCCGGCGAGGGTGGCCCGTACCCGTTCCTTCTTGGTCATAGCCGATTGATTCGAGGTCATGAAGCGTTCCCAATCCTGATCATTGAACGTAGCCCAGCAATCAATATACCCCGCTCACGCGCGGTGTCAACTGGTGCGTCTACCAATATCTGCCGATCCCGCGTCGGCGACTGTCGGCGGATGACGCAATTGACAGTACGACCCGGTCAGCTATAAGCTTGCGGCGCCATGACTGCTTGAGTGGCGCAGGAATTCCATGGACTGCGGGGCCGGGTCCTGTTCAACGAGACGAAAGTCAATCGACGGTTACAGCGACGGCGGAATTCAGCAGTACACACGTATTTGGGAGGAAATGTATGCCAGCTAATGATGAGAACTACCACCGGATTTTGGGCTCGGTGCTCCAGCGGGACGTGAGCCGTCGTTCGCTCCTGAAGCGGGGCCTGGCGCTCGGGGTAAGCGTTCCGGTCGTTGCTTCCCTGCTCGCGGCCTGCGAGACGGATGACGACGATGACGAGCCGGTCGACGACGATGCCCCGGCAGTTGAGCCGGATGACGATGACGATGCTGTTGAAGAAGATGATGAAGTCGACGACGAAGAGCCGGACGTCGAAGATGATGACGAAGTCGACGACGAGGAACCGGTCGACGATGAGGCCGCCCGCTACGGCGGGACTATGAACGTTGCGCTGACCGGAGATCCGCCAGGTATCGACATTCAGTGGATCCTGGGTGGTCACAGCACACTGCTCGGCATGCATATGTGGGAGACGTTGCTGACTTGGAACGAAGATTTCGAGACCGTCCCGGAACTGGCCGAGACGCTGGAAGTAAGCGACGACGGCCTGACCATCGATATTACGTTGCGTGAGGGTGTCCTCTTCCACAACGGTGAGGAAATGACAGCCGAGGACGTCATCGCGTCGCTCGATCGCTGGAATAATCTCAGCCCGCGCTCCGGAGGGTTCGGCGACACCTACGACGAGATGGAAGCGCTCGATGACTACTCGGTCCAGATCCGGATGAACGATTCGCTCGGCCCGCTGATGACCCTGATGTCGCGCTATCCAGGCTGCTGCGGGATCTATCCGGCTTCGGTGATCGAGGCGTCCGACGAAAACGATCTGGCCGAGATGGTCGGCACCGGTCCATACGAGTTCGTGGAGTGGGCGCCGGATCAGCACATCCACATGCGACGATTTGAAGATTATGTTGGTCGCGATGAGGAAACGTCGGGATACGCCGGACGCAAGCACCAGTATCTGGATGAGATCTTCTTTATCCCGGTGCCGAACGAAGCCGCTCGTGTCGCGGGTCTGCAGGCCGGCGACTACCACTGGCTGCAGGAAGTCGGCACCGACCAGTACGAGGTGCTCGACGATGACGAGCGGACGGTCGCGACCATTCCAGCGCCGACCCAGCCGATTGTCTGGATTCTCAACATGCAGGAAGGCATCTGTACGAACCAGACGCTGCGGCAGGCGTTGCTCGCCGCCGTGGACTGTCAGCAGGTGCTGCGGACCGGCTTCGCTGAGGGATTCTGGTTCCTGGATCCAAGTCCGGTGCTGGCGGACACGGCCTGGCATTCGAACGTCGGTGAGGAGTTCTACAACCAGGCCGATCCCGATCGCGCCCGCGAGCTGGCCGAAGAGGCTGGCTACGATGGTGAGCCGATCCGGTTCATGACCAGCAGCGAGCGACAGGCGCTGCACGACATGGCGCTGATCACGACCCAACAGTGGGAAGATGCCGGGTTCAATATCGATCTCCAGATTATGGACTGGGCGACGCTGCAGGAGCGGCGTGACATTCCCGAAGAGTGGGACGTCTTCACCACCAACTTCGGGTTCTTCCCGGATCCAATCATGATTCCGAACGTCGCCGGCTCCACCTGGACCGGATGGTGGGACACCGAAGAGAAGAACGAGCTGACCCGACGGTTCTGGACCGAGTCAGACTTCGACACACGGTTCGAGATCTGGGAGGAGATCCAGCGGCTCTCCTACGAGGAAGTTCCGCAGATCGTGTTCGGGCACGCATCGGTGCTCACCGCGCACGCAGCCAGCCTGCAGAATCCGCCGGAGTACGTGCAGCTCGGGGCCTCGTTCTGGAACGCCTGGCTGGACGAGTAGCCGCCTGTCTCTTCAAAGGCGCCTTCCGGCTCAGTCAGTTGTCAACGGTGTAGACGAACAAAACACCGCCCGGATCACTCCGGGCGGTGTTTTCTCGTGAGAGCCTGCGGCGTCGAGCCACGTGATCGTTCGTGTCGGAATGGACGCCCGCGCCGGTCCGTCGCCAGAAACGTCCTAAAAGTTCCGGGCGATCTGGTCTTCGAGCTTTTTTGAACGCTTGGTGATGACCTCCGGTTTGTCCTTGCCGACGATGACGGTATCGTCCTGACGGAAGCCGCCGACGCCGTAGAGATAGATCCCCGGTTCGCTGGAGTAGACTTCGTTTTCCCAGAACGGGCGATACAGGAACGCCATGTCTTCCGGGTACTCGTGACCGGCGATGCCGATGCCGTGCCCGGTGCGATGGTTGATGTTGTCGCCGAATCCGGCCGCCTCGATCACCTGTTGAGCGGCGGCGTCCGCGTTGGCGACGGTGTTGCCGGCGTACATCTCCGCGGCTGCGGCCTCGTTGGCATCCGTCGCAGCCTGGAACGCTTTGATCTGCTGCTCGCTGCGCGGTTCGCCGACGAACAGGGTCCGTTCGGATTCAACGACCAGCCCGTTCATGCGGCCGATGATGATGTTGACGACCCCGTCGCCTTCTTCGAACTGCTCGGCGACATAGGCGCCGCTGCCGTGCGGGGCCGAGGAGTACGTGCCGCTGGATGACCGGACGCGTCCTTCCCATCGGTCTTCCGGGAAGCGGCGGGCGGCCTCTTCCGACATGATCTTCGCGATCTCGAAGTCGAACGCCTGCACGGTCAGCCCCGGCTTCACCAGGCTCATGTACTGATCCTGAGCATAGTCGGTCAGTTCGGCGCAGAGCCGGAAGATCTCGAGCTCCTCGGGGTATTTGACCATGCGCATGTTCTTCAGGTAGTTGGTGACATCGACGAACTCGACGTTGTCCATCTCGGACTTCAGCGGCTTCGGTCCGCCGCCTTCAACAGCGAAGAAGCCGCCCTCGATCCCGCGTGAGCGCAGCTTTTCGGCCAGAAGCCGGCCCCACTGCTCCACGGTGTAGGTGCGTGGATAGGCCCGTGGATGCTCGATGTAGATCTCGTAGTCCTTGATGTAGAGCGTGTCCCGCTCTTCGGCGAACTTCAGGTGATTCGTCGAGAGCTCGTTCATGATCAGAAACGGGTCGCCGTCGGTCGGGATAACCGCGGCCACCGGGCGTTCCCAGGGGGCGACATCGAGATGGAACCCGGAGACCATGTAGAAGTTCTCCGGCGTGGTGACAATCAGCGCCTCGAAACCTTCTTCGTCCAGATACTCTTTGATGCGTTTCTCTCGGTCGGCGAAGACTTTTTCGGGGACGAAGTTCGGCATGGGTGAACCTCTCTCTGCTTCTCGAACCGGTCATTCCTTCGCGCGGCGAAAGTGCCCGACTGGATCCCCGCGCGAATATCGAGGGCATGGTAGCACGTTGTGGGTGGATAAGCCGTCCGGGGCGTGATCGAGGGGGACCGGCGAGGAGTTGGGGAAGGGCGAAAAACCCTTCCCCGGTTTGTCAGACGAGAGACTACCAGCCCCGCCGCTCCAGTAGATCAGCTCCGAGGCGGCCGAGCAAGACCTGGTATTCCGCCGGGTTGTCCGGGTGGTGTTCGAACCGGGCGCGTTCAAAATATTGGACGAGCAGCCCGGTATCCGGATCTTCGAACTCCGCCGAGATCGGATAGCCGAAGAGCGCCAGCGACTCCCGGAACGAGACGCCGTCGTCACCGAAGTTGAGCCCGTGTGATTGCCAGTAGTCCAGGAATGGCCCGCAGACCCCCTGACTGGTGAGATCGAAGAACACGCAGTCGTCG
>SKTL01000529.1 GCA_007122555.1 Thermomicrobiaceae bacterium
CCAGAAGCTCGCCGCCGGGAGCCAGGAAGTGTTCTCGCGCTCAACGGCAGTCTCCCCTTTCCCAGCATTGGGAGAGCGGTCGGGGGTGAGGGCTGCTCCACCAAAATACCGCACCGCATACAGGCTGATTCCCAGCCCGACAGCGCCGGTCATCCCGATCAGGAACACGCTCAATCCGTCGGCCCGGAGGGAGATTCCCAGCGGCGCGTCCCAGCCGCCGAGCGAGTATGTCCAGACGCCGCCGGACCAGACTTCGACCACCAGCAGAAACGAGGCGATCGCCGTCAAACAGGATCCAGCCAGCCCGAGCACTCGCGATGCCCGGCCCCCGATCGCAAACGCGGCCAGCCCGAAGATCAGCGGGATCAGGATGACCCAGATTCCGGCTTCGATCACGTCGAGCCGTCCTCATCGCTCAGTTCGGTCTCACCAGTCTCTGCGTGATATCGCCGCGCAAGGGCCAGCGCAAACGCGGTGGCGCTCACGGCAACGACGATCCCGGTCAGCACCATCGCTTGAGGTACAGGATCGGCGACGCCATCGATCCGATTCCGCCAGGCTATGGCGATGAGCAGGAGAAAGACCGAGCTGCCCATCATGTTCAGAGCAAGAATCTTCCGGAGTAGATGCGCGCGGGTAATCAACCCGTGCAGGCAGATGACGAACAATCCGGTCGCCGCAAGCGCGTAGATCAGGAACAGGCTCATACGTGGCCTCCCCCGGACTCCTCGCCGAGATCGTCGGGATCCGGCCGGGCGGCGACGAACAGCGCGACGAAGCTCACCGCCACGGTCCAGGTAATGAGCAGTTCCACAATGACGATCAGCAGGCCGGCACGTTCCGGCGGATACTCCAGAAATGACCATCCAGCAAGAAACAGCGCCGTGGCGACCACCAGAAATCCGGCGAATCCGGCCAGCAGGCTTCCCCGCAGCCAGAACGCGCTGAGCAGTCCAACCGAGCGATAGCCACTGAGTCGCAGAAGCACCAGCGCGGCGCCGATGACTGCTCCGGCCTGGAAGGCTCCGCCGGGCGCGTCAGTCCCTCGCCAGAGCAGATAGACGCCGGTGACGATCGCCAGCGGCGCCAGGATTCTCACCAGCCAGTCGAGCACCGGACCTGGCGAACGCGCGGCAGGTTGTTCCGGCAGTCTGGTCGCCTGTCGCAATGCCAGAGCGCCCCAGGCGGCCAGCAGGAGCACCGCCACTTCCAGCCAGGTGTCGTAGGCGCGGAAATTGAGCAGCACGGCGGTCGGGGGATGGGCTACCCCGCTTTCGTCGATTCGCTCCATCACGTTCGACGTCAGACCGGTCGGCTCGTCGCCCAGGTCAAGCACCGCAAATGCCAGCACAGCGAGCAAGGCAACCGAGAATACGCTGGAGAGTATTCGCACCAGCATGCCGGGATCGGTCAGTGGATCACGGTTGCCCATGATCGCCCTCCTCTCCGGCCGGTTGGTCTGATCGGATGTACGGGAAGCGCCGGCCGGTGATCTGGCCGACCGCATCGAGCATCAACGCCCCGGTCAACCCGGCGCCGATTGACGCTTCCGCCAGCGCGATATCCGGCGCTTGCAGACGCACCCAGGCGAGCGCCATCAACAGGCCGAAGGTGATGAAGAGCACCACCGCCTTGAAGAGATCCGGAGCCGACAGCACCCGCCAGCAGAGCCAGACAAGCGTGATCGCCAGGATTCCGTCGAAGATCATCTCAAACGTCATCGGGGCGCTCCCGGGACGTCGATTCGAGCGCGTGGTTGGCTATCAGATATCCGGATGTCGCCGCGGCGGCCAGCGCCAGCAGCCAGACAAGCAGAAGTTTCAGCGCCACGGAAACAGAGTCCGCCTGCAGCAGAAGTCCAAGCACGATGAAGCCGAGACCCAGATTGTCCGCTTTGGTCAGTGCGTGAATCCGGGAGTGCAGATCTGGAAACCGGAGCAGCCCGATCGTGCCAGCCAGATAGAAGGCCGCCCCGACGATGATCAACACCGCCGTCAGGATCCCCAGCGCGCTCACGAGCCCGGCTCCCCGGGTTGAGCAGTCGGCCGGCCGGCGAAACGCACGAATACGACGGTGTTGATCACCGCAAGCAGCACGACGACCAGAGCGATATCCCGCAGGGCCGGTTGATCAAGCGCCTCGGCCAGCAACAGGATGATCGCAACCCCGGTTGTCCCGAAGAGCTGGGCGGCCAGCATGCGATCGCCCCGGCTCGGACCGATCAGAATCCGGATCAATCCGCCCAGGACATTCAGCAGCAGAAATATCGCGATAGCCAGATAGAGCGTGTCCATAGCGACTATACTACCGAATCCTCGGCAGCTCGAAACAGGCCGCAGGCCTGCAACGGTCTTATCGATTCACGTGTGAAAGACGGCTTCTGGGAAATCGCTGATGGCGTGCAGCGTCAACTCGTATTTAGCCATCGGCGGAACATGGCGTTCCGGATTCAGGACTGCTTAACGAAGTACGGACCCGGGTGTGGGCCGGGTCCGCAGGTGGTGATGGGTACTGGGTGTGGGAGTAAGGATCTCGGGTCCTCGCCGGAGCGCCAGTTCACCCGACGAGGGTTCGCGTCAGGGTTCGTCGATTAGTAGACGCTGATGCGACTTACCGTCTGCCGGATGCTTTCGAAGTCTCGGCGAGCTTCCTGAGCGCTCGGGCCGCCTTCCTGGCGGTCACGCAACAGGGTGCCGTAGTAGTGCTCGAACGGCGAGTCGCCGATAAACGTGGTGTTCCCTGAGAACATCCGTTTGAAACGATTGATACCAAACATAATCTCTGTCCTTTCGAAGTCGAATGCGCTCACGCGCCTCGTCTCAATATCACTGTTAGAACTCTATCACGATATCGTGATACCGTCAAGTACGAATGCGGGCAAAGCTACAGCCGGATGTTCAACCGGTACATCGCCGCGTCAACTTCGCGCCGGGCCTCTCCCCTGGTCTCGTTCCGCGCCGCCAGCGAGCTGTAGTACTTTGCGAATCGATCGTTATCTACCCGGTACTGCGAGTTCCAGGCGATCATGCTCTGCAGTCGTCGAATCATCGTCAGCGTTCCTCTCGAATACTCAATCTTTGTCAGTCCTCATACTGCGGGGTCAGCCCGCATCATTAAGGGACAGAACTCTATCACGATATCGTGATAGACGCAAATGAAGATTCTGTGAATATCCCCCGCTGCGAATCGGGTCGCTTTCGTCTATGATGGCCTGACTACGGCAGACTTCCGGCGATCCGACTGTACGAGATGGATGAAAGAGAGCCAGCCTCTATGGACAAGGCGATCATTTCCGTTGCAACCACTGGCGGCATCACCAGTCGCGAGCAGACCCCCTATGTTCCGATTACCGAAGAGGAGATTGCACAGCAGGCGATCGAAAGCTGGAAAGCCGGCGCATCGATCCTGCACGTCCACGTCCGCGACGAGGATCAGCTCGCGACTTGCGACCCGGAACGGTACGCCCGCGTGCAGGAGCTCGTCCGAGCCGAGCCCGGGTGCGACATGATCATCAATATGTCAACCGGTGGCCGGGTTGGTCGCCTGACCGAAGACGAACGGATTGCACCGGTCCGCGTCCGCCCTGAGGTCGCGTCGTACGACTGCGGGTCGATCAACTTCGGCGACGGGGTTTTCGTTAACTCCCCGCAGTTCCTGGATCAGCTCGCCAGAGAGATGCAGGAGTATGGCGTCAAACCGGAGATCGAGTGCTTCGACACCGGGATGATTGAGAACGCCAAACGAATTATCGATAAGGGACTGATCGAACCACCCTACTGGTTCCAGTTCGTGCTCGGCATCCGCGGCGGCGCTCCGGCGAACATCCAGCACCTCAACCTGATGATCAACGAGCTCCCGGAAAACTCCCGCTGGTCTGTCTGCGCCATCGGCCGGCATCAGCTGCCGATGAACGCGATCGCTCTGGCGCTGGGCGGGCATCCCCGCACCGGCCTGGAAGACAACATCTACTACTCCTACCGCGTGCTGGCGGAAAGCAATCAGCAGCTCGTCGCACGGGTTGCCCGGCTCTGTAAGGAGATGGAGCGACCAGTCGCGACGCCGGCGGAGACCCGCGAGATGCTCGGCTTGCCGCCGTTCCAGCCGGAGGCATAACGGTGCGAATCATCGGCGCGGAACTCTCGCATGAAACGAACCGGTTCAGCGCAGTCCCGACCGATCTGGAGGCGTTTGAGCGCTCCGGCATCACGCGCGGCGAGGAGATGGTCTCCATCCTTCGAGACACCGCTACGCCAGTTGCCGGTTTTCTCGATGCCGCCGAGGATCACGACTTTGATCTGATCCCGATTCTCGCTGTCTGGGCGACGCCGTCCGGCATGGTGACGGAAGCGGCGCTGGAACAACTCCTGATCGAGTTGCTGAACGGCATCAATCAGGCCGGGCGAATCGACGGGATTCTGCTCGGCCTGCACGGCGCAATGGTCGCAGAGCATCAATCCGATGCCGACGGCTACATCCTGCGCTCGATCCGCGATCAGGTCGGCAACCGGATCCCGATCGTCGCCACGCTCGATCTACACGCCAACATTAGCCAGGAAATGGTTGACCAGGCGGATCTGCTCATCGGTTTCGATACCTATCCGCATATCGATCAACGCGAGCGCGCCCGGGAAGCTGGCGAAGCGATCATCAAGATCATCAACGGTGATCTGCAGCCGACGCCTGCTCTGGTCAAACCGCCAATGATGCCAACATCCCAGAACATGGCGACCGCCGTTGACCCGATGAAGGCGATCATCGAGCACGCCCACCGTATTGAAGAAACCGATGAGGTCGTCAACGTCACCGTTGCGGGCGGATTCCCGCCGGCCGACGTTGCAGAGGGCGGATTCAGCGTGATCGTCACAACCAACAACGATCCGGCCCTCGCCGAAACGCTCGCCTGGGACCTGGCGAACGCCGCCTGGAAGCGGCGGGAGGAGTTTCTCGGCGGCGTCTCGACCTGGGATGAAGCCGCAACGGCTATCCGCCAGCTTGAATCCGGGCCGCTGGTGCTGGTCGATATCGGCGACAACCCCTGGACTGGCGGCCCGGGCGACAGCGCCGAACTCCTGCGCTTTCTCCTGCAGCAAAAGGCGCAACCGGCGGCGATCGCCCTGATCAAAGATCCGGAAGCGGTGCGCGCCTGTCATCAGGCCGGCATCGGGGCGACGCTTGAGCTCGAGCTCGGCGGAAAGATCGACGGACTGCACGGCGAACCGGTCACCGTGTCGGGCTACGTCGAGACGCTCTCCGACGGCGCGTTCATCAACCGGGGACCGATGCATGCCGGAGTTCGCGTCGATCTCGGGCCTTCCGTCGTGTTGCGGTGTGACGGGGTGCAGGTACTGGTTACAGACCGGGCCGAGACGCCGATCGACCTGAACATCTTTCGCCGTCACGGTATCGAGCCAACCGACCTCCAGGTCATCGGGCTCAAGGGAAAGGGTCACTTCCGGGCAGCCTTCCAGCCGATCGCCGAGCGGGTGATACTGGTTGAGGGACCTGGCATCACCGGCGCCGATCTGTCGCGACTGGAATTCGCGCACGTCCGCCGTCCGATCTGGCCGCTCGATACCGACGCCAGGTTTGACC
>SKTL01000059.1 GCA_007122555.1 Thermomicrobiaceae bacterium
AGAATGGGATGAGTTCTGGAGATGGGCGCGCTCGATCGGCTATCTCAACCGCCAGCAGCTTGAAGAGCTCTTCGAACACCCATTGGACGGAATGACCCCGCGGGAAGTGCGGGAGGAGTTGAACGAATACCTCGAGCGGAATAAGCTGAACCCGGAAGAGCCGGACGAGCCCGAGGCGCAGTAACGGCCGACGCGGGCACAGAGCGTATGCGCCTGAGCTGCAGGAAATGGCGGCGCGAGCTGCGCAGGCAGGGTCGATTCGGTTGATGGATCATTACACGGGAAGGGACAGCGCGTGAGAGTTCTGATTTCAGCCGATATGGAAGGCACCGCGGGAATTGCGGTCTGGCAACAGGTGATTCCACCTGACCTCATTACGCAGGGGAATCCCGCCCCCGCAGAGTATGAGGCATCCCGCCGTCTGATGGTTCAGGAAGTCAACGCGGCGATCAGAGGAGCCCGCGCCGCCGGAGCAACGGAGATTATCGTCAACGATTCGCACGACGGGATGCGCAATCTTATCCCGGCGGAGCTCGACCCCGACGCATGGCTCATTACCGGCAACGAGAAACCGCTGGTGATGGTGTGCGACGTCGATAAGGATATCGACGCCCTGGTCTTTACCGGCTATCACGCCCGTGCCGGAACGAAGAACGGCGTGCTGGCGCATTCCTTCACAGGCTGGATCATGGACATGTGGATCGGCGACATCCAGGTCGGCGAACACGGCATGAACGCGGCGACCGCCGGCCACTGGGACGTACCGCTGGTGGCGGTGGCGGGAGACGAAGCAGCCGTGCTTCAGACGCAGGAGCTCGTCGGTCGCGACTGCGCCGGCGCGATCGTCAAGTATGGACGCGGCCGGCACTCGGCCAGACACATGCATCCGTCGAAGGCGTGCGAGCTGATTGAGGCAACCGTAAAGGATGGCGTTTCCCGGGCGGGACAGATCGCGCCGTTCAAGCCGCCATTCCCGGCAACCGTGACGGTGCGTGTCGATACCGCCGACCGGGCGGACAAGATGGCGAAAGTTCATGGAACCAGCCGCCCGGACGGTGATACCGTCAGCTATGAGGCCCGTAATGGCCAGCATCTGATGGAGCACTTCCTGGCGATGATGGGCTGCGCAGGCTAGCAACCCGATTCGAATCACACGCTCAGCAAGGCGCCATCCGCATTGACGCCGGATGGCGCTTCCACTGCCTCGATATTTCCGCGATAGAGTTCAACCCCGTCAACCTGCGCTCTGGAGATCGCCTCCAGGGCAAGCTCGAACCCGCGGTCAACCGCATTCCTGACATCGACCGCCTCCAGATCGAACCGTATCCCGAACGTGCGTTCCGGTTCGCTCATGTACATCGCCGGTTCAAGTACATCCGGACTCGCGTTCAACGCATCCAGCACCGTTCCGACAACGTCTTCGACGTCAGCGTCAGCGTCACTCAGGATTGCGTCCAGATCGATTGTCCAGGTTGTCATTTCAGCAAGCCTCCAGATTTCTTGCGTCGTGTCGGCGCTCCTGTTTCGAGGATTGCGAGCCGTCCTGCCTCCGGAAACCAGCATGTCTGCATATCACTCAAGCGACAACGCATCAGCCCCGGCGGCTGCACAATCCTCCACTTCAAGTCATCCGAAATGAGGAAAACTCATCTCGTGCTCCAGATGCGTCTACGCTTCCGAACAACTTGAGTGCACACCAGTACGCAAGTCGGGGGCCACGGCCGCGATTGATAGAGAAACGGAAATCGGAGCGCTTATTCCGGCGGGTCAACAAGCCGGTGGCGGAGCGCGTAGGCGATAACCTGCGCCCGGTTCTGGACGTGGAGTTTGTCCAGTATGTTCCGCAAGTGGTATTTGACCGTGTTTTCACTGACCACGAGCCGTTGGGCGAGCTCCTTGTTACTAGTGATCCCCTGCACCAGGAGCTCCAGAACTTCGCGCTCGCGTTCGGTCAGCGATGTCGCGGTCTTCTCTTCCTTCGGCTCTTCGGGCTTCGCGAACTCGCGCAACACTTTGCGCGCGAGTCCCGGCGTCAATGCCGGTTCGCCCCGTGTAACGCCATCGAGGAGTTCGAAGAACTGGCTCGCTTCCAGATTCTTGGGAATGAATCCCTGAGCCCCGGACTTGATCGCTTCGAACAGATCCGCGTCATCCTCGGATGCGGTGACAACCACGACGCGCGTCTCCGACTCATCGGCAGTCAGCACGCGGGTGGCGTCAAGGCCGCCCATTTCCGGCATGGTCAGATCCATCAGCACGATATCCGGTTTGAAGTGCCGGGCCATCTCCACCGCCTGTTTGCCATTCTGCGCTTCGGCCACAACTTCCACGCCGCGCGCTTCAAGCAGGCTCTTGAGCCCGTCCCGAAACAGCAAATGGTCGTCAGCGATCAGTACCCTCACGGATCTCTCCTGTTGCCTGTCTTGCCCGCACTTGCGCCGGCAGATATCCGGTCACAACTGTACCAGCGCCTCGTTCGGACTCGATCTCAAGCCAGCCGCCAACCGCCGCCGCGCGCTCACGCATGATCGAGAGTCCGAAGCGCGGAATCGACCGCCGTTCGAACGTTTCCGGGTCGAATCCTGCGCCATCATCGGTGATGCGGACAAGCACGCCGTCATGCTGTTCCCTCAGCTCGACGGTCGCCCGCGTAGCGCCGGAGTGCTTGCGAACGTTGGAGAGCGCTTCCTGCACAATCCGCAGTAATTGTAGTTCGCTGATTGCCGATAGCGCATCCGCAGCCCGGCCGCTGTAATCGATAGTGAGATCAACCTGCAGTCCAGTCTGGTCCTGCCAGCGTTCAATGAATTCGGAGATCGCGCCAATCACGCCCTGCTCGAGCTCGCTGGCGGTGCGCAATCCGAGGATACCTTCTCGCACGTCGCTGTAGGCCTCGCGCGCCGCCTGGGAGAGCTGCTGAAGATGCTGGCGTCCCCGTTCGATGTCTCCGTTCTGCAGAAACTGGTCCGCGGCCTGGGCTTTGGTGTTTACGTAGCCGAGAAGCTGGGCCAGACTGTCGTGCATTTCACGGGCAATCCGCTCCCGCTCTTCGGTGATCGCCATCGCCTGCACCTGCCGGTGAAGACGGGCGTTGTCGATCGCCAGCGCCGCCTGGGTGGCGAAACGCTCCAGCGTATCTTCATCGGAGACGGAGAACGAGCCGTTTTCGATCTTCTCGGTCAGGTAGAGATTTCCCACGACGTTGTCCTGCACCAGGATCGGAACCGCCAGCAGGCTCCTCATCTGCGGATGGTTCGGCGGAAAGCCGGTTGAAGCGGGGTGTTTCGCGAGTTCGTCAAGACGGAGCCGCTCTCCCTGATGCAGCACCAGTCCGAGCAACCCGCGTCCCTGGGGTATCGGCCCAATCTGCTCTCGCTGCTCCTGGCTGATCCCCGATGTCAGGAACGCCTGGATACCGCCGTTCTCTTCCACCAGTGACAGCGCTCCGTACCGGGCCCCGACAAGCTCCCGCGCCTGATCGACAACCTTCTGCAGGACTACTTCCAGCTCGAGCGCGCTGGTGATATCCAGACCCGCCTGATGCAGCAGCCAGAGTTCCTGATTCTGCTGGGTCAGACGGTCTTGCATCCGGCCGATCACCGAGAAGATCGTCTCGGCAAACAGGTAGGTCCCGATCAGCACCGCAACGAGCAGAATGGCGTAGATCAGCCATCCCTCGACAAATGACGGAGCCAGCAATTGCCGAACAAGCTCCAGCGCAATGAGAAACAGCAACGGCGCCAGTATCGCAAGACGTTTCAGTCTCTGAAGGCCGTCGGGATCACCATTACTCGGAATTGGCATTGTCCGGTCTTCGATCCAGCGGAGCATGCTTATCCTTGCTGCCGGTTCGACACGCGCGAGCAGTTCCAGAATACTCTGCCCACCGCAAAGAGACCACATCCAAACGGGTGGGATTTCGTTGATCAGAGCGGAAACTGGAAATCGGTGCGCTTCCCGCCAACTTGCTATCATTCCCGTGGAATCAGGCAAGTTGGACTGGAGTCTCACGCGTGGACAAACACGGCGAGCAACCAGAAACGCAACATTCGGATGAGGCTGCGGAGCCATCAGGCCTGCCCGGCTGGTGGGAGCGCGACCCCTGGGCTCACCTCTGGATCCTGGGTCTATTCCTGCTCTTCACCATCGCAATGACCTGGCCGCTTGCCCGGCACATGACTGATCACCTCGTTAGCTGGGGTGATCCGGTTTTTCAGGCCTGGACGATGGCCTGGAACGTGCACGCCTGGAGCACCAACCCGCTTGACGTCTTCAACGCCAACGTGCTCTACCCCTATCGCAACACGCTGGCCTACTCCGACCACCTCTTCGGACAGACCCTGTTTATCGCCCCGATCATGGCGCTGACTGACAACCCGATTCTGGTCGACAACATCTCCCGCTTCATCGCGCTGACGCTTACCGGATTCTTCACGTACCTGCTCGTCTACGACCTGACCGGCAGCCGGGTAGCCGGGATCACAGCCGGATTCGCATACGCGTTCATTCCAAACCGAATGGCGCATATCGAGCATCTCAACATCCTCACCGCACAGTATCTGCCGCTGATCTTGCTGGCTGCCCGACGGGCGCTACTCCAGCGTTCCACGAAATGGGCGGTTGCGCTCGGGGTTGCGCTGTTCATTCAGGGGATCTCCGGCGTCTATTTTCTGTACTTCGCCGGGATTCTGCTGCTCGTCGTCTTCGGAACCTGGTTGATCCGTGATCACTCCCGGGATTCACTGATCATGGTGGGCAAAGTAATCGGCATCTGCGCCATCGCTGCGGCGCTTCTGATTCCGTCGCTCTGGCCGTATCAGGTTGTGAGCCAGGATCTCGGAATCGAGCGGACTCCGGCTGATGTCCGGGTCTGGAGCGCCATCTGGACTGATTATTTCTCGGTTCACCCGAACAACCGGCTCTACGGCGATATCCTTGCTGAACGGTTCCACCGAGATCTTGAACAGGATCTGTTTCCGGGCGTTATGTTGAGCATTCTTGCGCTCATCGGTCTGTTCTATTCCAGACTCCGTTGGGAACGATGGATGCTGTTCGCGCTGGCTGTCTTCTCATTCCTGTTGAGCTTCGGCGTTGTCATCTCATTGACCGGTCGTGAGTTTGTGAATGTGTACCGGTTCTTCTATGAGGTCGTGCCAGGATTCCGGGCGATTCGGGTCGCGGCGAGATTTGGCGGACACCTGATGACGCTCGGCATGGTCGGGCTGGCCGGCATTGGTGTGGCGTTGATCATCCAGCAGGTGCGTCAACGCATCGCGGATGTTCAGAAACGTCAGATTGCCGTACTGGGCATCGGCGCATTGTTGATTGCCGTCATGGCGGTCGAGTATTCGCATGACATGAATCTTCCGGGGCCGTTGCCCACCTCGCTGGAACAGACCGATCGACCGGATTACGCCTGGCTGGCCGAGCATCAACCCGCGACGATCGAACTCCCGATGGGAGAGGGGGACGTAGCCTCGGCCTGGCCGAATTTCTGGTCGACGATGCACTGGGCGCAGGTCGTCAACGGCTACAGCGCGATTGCTCCACCGTCGTACTAT
>SKTL01000047.1 GCA_007122555.1 Thermomicrobiaceae bacterium
GAGGGAACTGGGCAGCTCTGGCGGGAACTCGATACTGAGGAAGAAACGGTCGAGCTGAACACCGGGAGCTGCGTCAACATCCCGACCGGCGCGGCGTTTCAGTTTCGCTCTGACGGCGAGCGCCCGCTCCGAATGCTGATGCTGACGGTTCCCCCGTGGCCCGGGCCCGAGGAGGCGGTCGCAGCCGATGGCGCCTGGCAGCCAGGATCCCACGCTGAATCCTGACGATCCACTGGTTGACATAGCCGTTGAGCGCGGCGCATTATCATTTCAGTGATCTCGAAGAATCAGTGACGGGATAACCTAAATGGATCGGGCATCTGACAGTCCCGATACACCTGACCTGACGTCACCGCTTCCCGGCCGGCAATCCGAGCAGGATGCGCTTGGCCGTCTGCTCGAGCAAGTCCTGCGCGGCGATGGCGCTGTTGTCCTGATCAGCGGCGATGCCGGAATCGGTAAAACGACGCTCTCGGATCGACTCGCCAATCAGGCGCGTCGCCAATCGGCGCTTGTACTGACGGGTAACTGTTACGGAACAACCACCGGACAGCCGTTCGCGCCATGGATCAAGATTCACCGCGAGCTCTGCGCGGCACTTACCGGATCCCGCGACGCGCCAGTCGCGCTGAGCCCCGAGACAGTAGATTCGGCCGGTAGCCCTGATGAACTCTATGAACGGATCAGTGGGGATTTCCGCGCGGCCGCCAGCGGGCAACCACTGGTCGTCATAATCGAAGACATCCACTGGGCGGATACCGCCAGCCTGGAGCTGCTTCGCTATTTCGCCCGTCAGATTTCGGCGCATGCAATCATGCTGGTCGCGACCTGCCGGAATGACGAGCCGCGGCCTGACAGCGCGCTGTCCGAGTGCGTACCGGAAATCGTTCGCGAATCCCGGGCGCACCGTTTTGAGCTTCGCCGCCTTGGCCTGCCGGACGTTCAGGAATTCATTGAAACGAGTGATGTTCACGGAGCGGTTGATCCAGAGACGCTGGGTAAATACCTGCACACTCGCTCCGAGGGAAATCCATTCTTCATGACCGAGCTGTTTCGGGAGCTCACGCGAGACGGAGCGCCGGCCGATATCCAGGCGCTTCCTGTTCCGTCGCTTGTCCGCCAGGTGATTGAGAATCGCGTTCATCGGCTGACCGAAGAGACGCGGTCGCTGCTCGCCATTGCTTCGGTTATTGGACAGGACGTGCCCGTTAATCTCTGGCGGAGCGTTTCGCAGGTTGACGACAGCACGCTCGCCGGCGTGATTGAGGAAGCCGAATCCAACCATTTGCTGCAGGAATCCGGCGACGGTCGGAATGTCCGCTTCACGCACGGACTCATGCAGGAGACGCTGTATCAGCAGCAGGTCGCATTGCGCCGGTGGAGTATTCACCGGCAGATCGCCGAGTATCTCGCCAGCCAGCCACAGGCGACCGCTGGAGCAGTCGCCCACCACTTCGCTAACGCCAACGATAGCCGCGCGATCGAATGGCTGGTTCGCGCGGGACAGGATGCGCTCGATCTCTACGCCGGCCAGGATGCGGTTCAATCGATCAACCGAGTCCAAGAACTTGCCGATCAGTCCGGGATTCCGATGCCGTTGGAGGCATACCGGATTCGTGCGCGCGCGCTGGAGATGCTGGGAGCGACTGAGTCGGCGCGGTCAGATCTCAGCCGTCTGCTGCAACTCTCCCGGGAAGCAGGCAACCCGGCTGACGAGTGCCAAGCCTTGATCGATCTTGCCATGCTCTGGGCTGCGCAGGACTATCAACAGTGCGGAGATTACCTGAAGGAAGCGCTCCAGATCGCCAGGCAGGTTGGTGATGACCGTCTGTACGCGCAGTGCCTCAATCGACTGGCGAACTGGCAGGCGAACACCGGCGAGTTCGATCCGGCGATTGAAATGCACCAGGATGCGCTCGACCTGTTCGAGCGCATCGACGACCGGGATGGTATCGCTGATACGCTGGACCTGCTTGGCACAACCGACTATCTGGCCGGCAATTATCTGCGAAGTCGGGATTACCTGGAGCGATCAGTCGCGATCTCCCGGGATCAGGGCAACAAGTGGCGTCTTGCATCCAGTCTGGCGCTCCTTTGCAACATCGGTGGCGATATGGACTCGACATTCGATGCTGTTCCCGTAGCGTCCCGCAGCGCCGAGTACTGGATTGCCGCGGGGCAGGAGTCAATCCAGACCGCTCGGGAGATCGGCTGGATGTCTGGCGAAGCGTTCGGACTGGCAATGCTCGGCGCCGTTCATTGCTTCCGGGGAAACCTGGGACAATCGTTGCAGTGTGCGGAGTCCGCCGAGGCGATTGCGCACCGGATCGGACATCAGCAGTGGCTGACCGCTGCTTCACTGGTTCTCGGCGTAAGCTGGAGCGAGCTACTGGATGCCAGCCGTGCGGAGTATTACCTGGAACGAACCCTGGGTCACGCCCGTGCGATGGGATCTCACATCTGGATTCTGACCACAGCCGCGGCGCTGGCCAATCTCCGGCTGGAGCGTGGAGACGACAGCGGAATGGACCTGCTGGAGCCGTTCAGGGAAACAGAGCTGACCGGCAAGGCGCATGCAAAACGCGCCTTCCAATTCGCCTGGGCCAATCAGCTCCGGTTTGCCGGGGAGCTGGACCATGCGCTGTGGGTGACCGACCGGCTCTTCTCATATAATGAGCCGCAAGCCGGACTAGAAGGCACTCCGCAGGTTCTCAAATTGCGAGCGGAGATACTCAGGGACCTGGGACGACTTGACGAGGCGGTATCGGTGTTGACCGATGCCGAGAACATCACCGACTCACTGGGGCTCAAGGCGATGCGATGGAGGGTTGCAATCAGCAGGGCGGAGGTCGAGTCGCTCCGGGGAGATACGCCCGCGGCCCAGACGCACCTGCAGAGAGCCAGGGAAAGCGCAGTCGAGATTGCCCGTGATGTCCGGGATCCGACCATACGCAAGCGATTCATTGATGGCGTTGAAGAGCGCATCGCTGGGGTAAGTTTGTCGACCGGGCGCGCGAAGAACGTGGCCGGACTTTCCCCGCGCGAGATGGAGGTTCTCCGACTGGTGGCGAATGGAGAGACCGACGCACGGGTGGCCGAGCAACTCTTCATCAGCCCCCGTACCGTGGCGCGACACCTTCAATCGATCTATACCAAGCTGAATGTTAACTCTCGCACAGCCGCAACGCGTTTTGCCCTGGAACATGACCTGATCAGTCAAGAATGAGGCTCGCTCCTTCGTGCATTGGTCAATTCTGCTCATGCTGTCCGGGCATCAGCCGCTCCATTCAATTGGTCAATTTGCTTGATGATCCAGCCGACGCCAGCTCCTATTCTGGGAACAGTTCAATCTGTTCGTCTGAACCACGAAAGGGAGCACGATATGTCTACTGCGCAGATCGCCACGCTTGACGGTCGGGAAGTTCCGTTGACCGCTGAGACGCTCGAGACATTCCGGGAAGGGTTCCGCGGTCAGATCCTGGAGCAGGGCGAACCAGGGTATGACGACGCCCGTAAGCTCTGGAACGGCATGCATGACAAGTATCCGGCGCTCATTGCCCGCTGCTCCGGGACGGCGGATGTCGTCGCCGCCGTGAATTTCGCGCGCGATCAGGGGCTGTTGCTCTCAGTCCGCGGCGGCGGCCACAATGTGGCCGGAAACGCCGTGGCTGACGGCGGTCTGATGATCGACATGTCGCTGATGCGCGGTGTTCACGTCGACGCCGCCCGCAAGACTGCTCGCGTGCAGGCGGGAGCTCGTTGGGGTGATGTAGACCGCGAGACGCAGCTCCACGGTCTGGTCACGCCCGGCGGGGAGATCTCAACCACCGGCGTCGCCGGGTACACGCTCTCCGGCGGGATGGGACTACTGCACCGGAAATGGGGCCTGGCCTGTGACAACCTGCTCTCGGTCGAGATCGTGACCGCTGCGGGGGACGTTTTGACGGCCAGCGAAGGCGAGCACCCCGATCTGTTCTGGGCGGTCCGCGGCGGCGGCGGGAATTTCGGCGTGGTGACCTCATTCGAGTACCGGTTGCATCAACTCGGGCCGGAAGTCTTCGCCGCGGCGGTCATCTATCTGGCCGATAACGGTGAGCATATCCTGAACAAGTGGTGGGAATTCACCCGAAGCTCCCCGGATGAAGTCACCGGACAGATTATCCTCTGGACCGTGCCGGAGATCCCGGAGATTCCGGCGCAATATCACGGCAAGCCGGCGATGTTCGTGCTCGGCATGTATGCCGGACCGGTCGAGGATGGCGTCCGCGTGCTGCAGCCACTTCGCGAGATCGAGGAACCGTTGCTGGATCTCAGCGAAGCGGCGCCGTATGTGATGCATCAGTCCGGATTTGACGACTTCTTCCCCGATGGCGCGCTCTACTACTGGAAATCGCTGACAGTGGATGCGCTCTCGGATCAGATCAATCGGATAATGCTCCGGCAGCTCTCCGAACGCCCCTCGCTGGAGACGCCGCTCGTCCTTCGTCATCTGGGCGGCGCAATGGGTCGTGTCCCCGAAGATGCGACCGCATACGGGAACCGGTCGGCTCAGTACAACATCAGCATCGACGGGCGCTGGTCGGATCCAGCGGACAGCGAGACGAACATCGCCTGGGTCCGCAAGTGCTGGGACGAGCTGTACGACCTTTCCGGCGGCGGCGTCTATCTCAACTTCGCCGGATTCGCCGAAGACGTCGACTCGCTGGCGAGGGCCGGTCATCAGAAAAACTATGACCGGTTGCGGCAGGTCAAGCGACACTACGATCCGACGAATCTGTTCCGGATGAACATCAACATCAAGCCGTAGGGTGATCGTTGGCCGGCAACGCGGGAGGGTCAGTTCCCTCCCGCGGATTCGCGGCATCTGGGGAATCTAACGCTTGGTCTTCCGGTAGGTCACCATCAGGTTCTGCGCTGGACGATAGATCATTACGCCGATCAGCGGAAGCGAGCAACCGGGTCGCGCTTCCCGGTAATCGATGCTGGCGACTTCCCAGCCGTCCGCCTCGAACTCCGCTCGTTCCCGATCAAACGCCTGCTGGTTGTTCGCGGGATACGTTCGCACCCGGGTCTCTTCCACGATCGGCAACCTCCACCAGTCTGGTTAGCTATCCAGAAATGCCCGGACAATCGCTTCGGTCTCGTCGATGCCGAATCTTTCGCCGCCATCCGACTCCTGGACGTATATCTGCACATGGTGCGCCATGCCATCCTGAGTCCAGCGGATTTCGCGAACGAAATCCGGATCGTCGACGTATATTGCAATGTCATCGACCGAACCGACCTGCTCCATGTATCCAGGCGGTTCGGCGTCATCGACTGGAAACTGACTGACCTCGATCGGGTTCCGGCCAGAATCCCCCCTCTGATAGACGATCAGACGAATTCCGGACTGCACCCAGTGATCATAGAGCGGATATTCCTCGTCGAGCGCGCTGGGCAGGGGCGCTGTCTCGAAGAGCTCTGCTTCGCTCCCTGTTTCGGTAATCCATTCCTGCGACTGAACCGGACTCGCGTGCTGGAATGGTCTCGGAA
>SKTL01000300.1 GCA_007122555.1 Thermomicrobiaceae bacterium
GGCGCATCGCCGCCCGGAGTTCCTCGATACTGATCTCGTCATCCTCCAGATACCGAAGCGTCAGCTCCTCATCGACCTCACAGATGCGTTCGATCAGTTGCGTGCGATAGTCCTCGACTTGCTCGGCGATCTCCGTCGGGATGTCGATTTCGGAGTACTCGCCCGTCTGATCGTCCGGGAAGGCATAGGCCTTGTTCTCGAGGATGTCGACGATCCCTCGGAAGTCGCGCTCGGCGCCGATCGGGACGTACGCCGGCACAACGATGTCGCCGAATAGCGACTGTGCTTCCTGCAATGTGCGGTCGAAGTCGGCATTATCGCGGTCCATCTTGTTGATCAGCATTGCGCGCGGGCGGCCGTCCTTGATCGCGAGTCGCCATGCCTGCTCAGTTCCGACTTCCACGCCGGCCGACGCGTCCATCAGGATCAACGCTGCGTCGCAGACGCGCATCGCGCTGAGCATTTCACCGACGAAGTCCGCATAACCGGGAGAATCGATCAGGTTGATCTTGTGATCGCGCCACTCAATCGGAACGATGCTGGTACTGATCGACATGTTGCGCTTGATTTCGTCTGGATCCCAGTCAGAGACCGTGTTGCCATCGTCTACGCGGCCGAGACGGTTAATCGCGCCAGTCGCAAAGAGGCCCGCTTCCGCCAGAGATGTTTTGCCCGCGCCGCCGTGGGCGAACAAGCCGACATTTCTGATGCGGTCCACCGTGTAGGTCTTCACAGCTACCCTCCAGCCCTAGCCCTGGGTTGCTCGGGTAGGCCAGAACACCGGATAGATTCCGGCAAATGGCGGGTGCGAGAACCCGCGGGCTTGATTCATTGATATGGCGCCGACAGGCGGTGTGTCGCAGCGATCACGTGATTATGCCCGGAATTATATCCTGTTATGGAAATCGCGCAACAGCAAATGAGGCGCAAATTTCCGAGGTCTGATCAGAAGTCACCGACTTTTCAGTCGCTCATGAATCATTCGCAGTCCCACGAGCGTCAGGTCTGGTTCCCAGGCCTGGATCAGCGGACAATGCTCCTCGAACAGCTTCCCGAGTCCGCCGGTCGCTATGATTGCCGGACAGTCTCCGAGTTCACTGGAGATTCGGGTGAGCATCCCGTTGACCAGTTCGACATATCCGAGCACTGTTCCGGACTGGACGCTCTGAACGGTATTGCTCCCGATAGCCTGACCTGGGACGTTCAGCTCGATCGCGCTGAGTCTGGCGGCGCGACCGGTAAGCGCGTCGAGCGCCAGTTGAACGCCCGGCGCGATCGCCCCGCCGATATAGTCCCCGTTCGCGGAGATCACATCGAACGTCGTGGCGGTGCCGAAATCGACGACGATTGCCGGGGCGTGGTAGAGGTGCTGAACCGCGACCGAATTCACGATCCGATCCGCTCCGACCTCTGCCGGGTTGTCCGTACGAACACCAATCCCCACGTCAAGATCGCTGCCTACTATGATCGGTTCAATATCGAGACGCTCGCGGACCATGGTTGCGATCTTGGCCGTGAGCCGGGGAACGACGCTGGCGATGATTGCGCCGGATGCGTCGGACAGGTCGACGGCATCTGCGTCTCCGAGCGGCTTCAGGATTGCCCACCACTCGTCCGGCATGCGATCGGCGTCCGTCGCCAGGCGCCAGACGTGGGTGAGCTGATCGCTCCTGAACACGCCTACGACGACATTCGAGTTTCCCGCATCAATCGTGATGATCAACGATCTCTCCCGCCCTTCAGTCCCCGAATGGCAGTCACCATCCCCACGTGCGCAGTATACTAGGGGATATCAGGCAATCAGTTTCGATCGGTTACCCTGACGCTCACATTGCCTGCTAAGTGGCCACTCGAACCGCAGATCATCCTTGAACGTGGAGGCTCCATGCAATCGACGGGGTTGGCACTCCGTGTTATCGGCGTCATCTTCCTGGTCTCGATTATCGGGATGGGTAGCTTCGGCGCTGGAATCGCCCTTGAACGTTATGTTGTCAATCCGGCGGCCGATAATGGCGCGGATCTGGAACGAACGATCAGCTCGATGGATCGGGACACCACAGATGCGCCCGAAGTCTCGATCGAGATGATTGATGAAGTGATCGAGCTCCTTGAAGAGGAGTACTACTACGGAGGCATCGACCGGAGCGAACTGCTTTACGATGCGCTGGAAGGCATGGTTGGCGGTCTTCCGGATCAGTACACGGTGTTCAAGCGTCCCGCTGAAACGCGAATGAGCCGCCAGCGATTATCTGGAGAGTACGAGGGGATCGGTGTCTGGGTCGATCAGCCGGAAGGTCGATTGACGATCATCAGTCCGATGCGCGGTTCTCCGGCGGAAGAAGCTGGATTGCAACCTGGCGACGTTATCGTCGAAGTCGACGGAGTCTCTGTTGAAGGTATGCCGATGGACGATGCGGTGAGTCGTGTTCGGGGACCCGAGGGAACGTCAGTCAACCTGACCGTAGAGCGCGAAGGCGAAGATGACCTGCTCGACATAACGGTTGAGCGCGCCAAGATCGAACTCCCCGCGGTTATGTTCGAGATGGAAGACGATATCGCCATTCTCACCGTCACGATCTTCGGTGATAACACGACCGATGAGCTTGATCAGGCGATTCAGGACGCCCAGGAGGCTGGCGCTGAAGGCATCGTGCTCGACCTTCGCAGCAACGGCGGCGGATGGGTGTCGTCCGCGCGTGAGATGATCGGCCGCTTCGTGGACGAGGATGAAGGGCCGGCGCTCTTCGAGCGGCGCGATCCGGACTCCGACGAACCGACCGAACTGTCGATGTCGACGGGAGACGTTTCTGAGTTCGAAATTCCGATGGTCGTGCTGGTCAATGAGAGCACCGCCAGCGCCGCCGAGATCGTAGCCGGCGCGTTGCAGGATTACGAGCGTGCGACAGTCGTTGGCATGACGACCGCGGGCAAGGGGTCAATACAGCGAATTCATCAGTTTGACGAAGGCTCGTCGGTTCAGGTGACGATTGCCGAGTGGTTGACGCCGGATCAGAACGTGATTCAGGGGAACGGCATTGAGCCGGACATCGAGATCGAGCTTGACGACATCGATGATCGCGATGACCCATCGGATGATTCACAGCTTGAGCGAGCTATAGAGTTCCTTCGCAGCGGAGAGTAGTAACCGCCTGTTAATGACAAACGTGCGCGGGCGGCCAGACGACGCCGCCCGCTAATCGTTGAACATCGCTGCGGAGATCTCGTCCAGGACGTGATTATCTGTTTCCCGACGTTTCAGCGCAGTCAGCGCGGGCTGTGCAAGATCCCGATCGATGTTCGCCATCGCCCAGGCGGCATGCCCGCGAACGATCGGCGACTCGTGGCTTGCGGCGACTGACTCCAGCGTTTCGAGATCACGTGAAGCCCCGATGTTGCCAAGCGCCACAACCGCGTTCCGGACCATTCCCTCCCATTTCGCTCTCATCACCGCCGTTCCGCTGAATTCTTCGCGGAACTCCGTTTCATTCATGTCGATGAGCCAGTGCAATGGCGGGAAGGCGTGGTCGATCGATTCTGGTTGAAACGTGGGCTCATCCTCGTGGTAGGCCGCGTTCGTATACGGACAGATCTCCTGGCACATGTCGCAGCCGAACACCCAGTCGCCCAGTTTCGGGCGGATCTCGCGCGGAATCGCCCCGCGTAACTCGATCGTCAAGAACGAGATGCAGGACGGCGTGTTCAGGACATAGTCGTCCACCAGCGCCCCAGTTGGGCAGATGTCCAGGCATCGCGTGCACTGACCACACTTGGGCTTGAGGGGAATGTCATGGTCAATTTCGATATCGACAACCAGTTCGCCAATCATCACCCAGGAACCCCGCCTGGGAACCAGGATCATTGTGTTCTTGCCGTACCATCCGAGTCCGGAACGAGCCGCGATCGCCCGATCGACCACCCGTGCGGTATCGACAAGGTGGCGGGCTTCGATCGAGCGGCCGATCTCCGCTTCCAGCAGGCGATGCAGGTGCTGCATTCGCTGTTTCAGCGTTTTGTGGTAATCGCGCCCCCAGGCGTATCTCGAGACGCGTCCGCGCAGGATGCCGTCATTAGGATGTTTGATGTCCGGATTCCAGTAGGGAACTCCGACGCTGATTATGCTGCGAGCGTCATGATGTAGATTCTTCGGATTCGCGGAGAAGCGCGCACGCTCCTCAGTGAACCAGTGAAAACCATCAAGATGACCGTTTCGAATCCGGTCAACCAGCAGGTTCTCCAGTTCATCACCGAACGACTCCGCTGGCCCGACTCCGCTGACGGAGAGCCCGGCTTCATGCGCGAGTTCTTTCACGCGATTCCGTTCAATACTCGGATGCACAATGTTCATCAGAAGGCCTGATCCGGGCGTTGTTCAAGAACGATGTAACTTCGTCGAGCGACGGCAACGCTGTCCGCGCACCCAGTCTTTGAGTGGCAAGCGCTCCCATTGCGTTGGCGAAGCGTCCGGTCTCGGTCAAGTTCCACCGGTTGAGGACCGAGAACGCGACACCAGCGGCGAATGCGTCGCCAGCGCCGGTCGGATCCTGGGCGTCGATCTTGAACGCGGGTACATGCTGCGCGTCGTCCCGGGTAACCAGGTAACAGCCGTTGGGGCCGTCGCTAATCGCGGCAAACCGGACTTGCGAGAGCACCATCTCGCGCTGGAAACGCGCAATTGCCTCGTCCAGCGTGGCTGATTCCGTTACATAGATAATCTCGGCGACGTTTCCTGTGAGGTAATCGTGCCGAAGAGCGAGCTCAAGCGCGCGCCAGGGATCAAGCTCTGTCAGAAAGGTCATTGTTCCGAATATTCGGGTTCTTGGCGAGACGTGCATCGGAAGATCAAGCAGGAACAGGCGAAGGCGAGGGTCATCGACGTCGACGAGTACGAGATCTTTTGCGAAGAACGCCTCGATCGGAAGGTGATGACCGTGCGTCAGCCGCGCTCCTTTGATCCACAGGATCGTCCGGTCGCTTTCTCCCCCATGCCCGGAGACAATGATCACCCCCCGGTCGGTGGGCGAATCATCCAGCACCGAAACATGTTCGATGTTGCAGCCTTCGGCTGAGAGCTCCTGGAGCAGGTTCTTCCCGTGTTCATCGTTTCCGACACAGGATGCGAGACTCACGTCTACTCCGAGCCGGGCCAGCGCGACCGACATGTTTCCGCTAGTTCCGCCAGACTGTTCGACGGTTTCGCGAACGACTTCGTAACCGCCCGTTCTGGGAAAGGAATCAACCTGCAGCATCTGATCCCATGTCAGCATGCCGAACGCTCCAACGGTCGGTCTGTCCCGCTGCGCAGTCTCCATCACGCGTCCCCGAGAATCGCGCGGCACGGCGCCCCGTCATAGCCGTCAATTCGCAAGGGCATGCAATAGAGCTGGTAGGCGCCCGGCTCCACATCGCCGAGATTGACGGTCTCCAGGATGATCAACCCGGCGCCAAGGATGATTCGGTGTGTCGTTCCGCCGGCGCCGTAGGGCTCGACCGAGTGGTAATCGATACCGATCAGGTCAATCCCCCGGTTCACAA
>SKTL01000524.1 GCA_007122555.1 Thermomicrobiaceae bacterium
CGATCGCGCCAGGATCGCCAAGGAAGGTTGGCCGCTCCACCCTCCGTTCAGTTGCGATGCCCCAGTTGGCATCGTCCGGCTGATCGCCAAGAAACCCGACGACCCGGTAGCCCAGCTGCGGATTGCCGTAAATGTGCTGCATAATGCGCTGACCGGCGCGACCAGCGCCAACGATCAGGACCCGGTCCACGCCAATACCGCGCGCCCAGAATCCCTGTCTCACCATGCGTACAATCAGGCGTTTGCCGAGCAGGAGCGCAATCATCAGCACCCAGGCATAGATGAATATAAGACGCGAGGGGAAGAATCGCTGCAGATAGCTGTACAGAATGATGATCGCCATTGCGGTAGTCGCACTGCTGGCGATGATCAGCGCCTCGTCGAGGAAGCTTGTCCAGCGAGGAAGACGATAGATTCCGCGAAGTTGAAAGACGATCACCGTGACAATCATCAGCTGGATGATCACGGTATCCAGAAAGAACGAAAATGGCTGACTGAAACCGGGCAGGACATCCCCGCCGAGTTCGAGTTCGTAGCGCAGCCAGTACGCTAATCCGAACGCGGCGAAAACCATTAATGCATCGATTACGGCCCGGCCAGCGGGCATGAGCCATCGTTCGATTCCGGCTGTTGACCGCTCGGAATACGGTCGGGCGCTTGAGAGCAATGTCGACATGCTTCTATATCCGCCTGCGCCTGATTCAGGCGATCGCGGCGTCAAACAACGTTCATCGGGGCAATCGACCCCGATGCCGCAGTATATCAAACGATTCCGGGGCTGCTGCGCATGTGCAAGTCCCTGCGATAACAGTACAGTTGGACATATCGGCCACGCTGAGCAGGGACTTTCGGGTCAGGAAGTACCGGGCTCCTTGTGCTACTATCCCAAACACGTGCGGACGTACGGTTGCGGCTACAAAGGCGCCTGAACAATGGAACGACTCTGGACGCCGTGGCGTATGCGCTATGTCAGTGGTGAGACGCGCGACGCCGCGTGCATCTTCTGCACCAAACCAGACTCCGGTGATGATGCCGAGCATCTTATCCTGCATCGCTCGGCGCACGCCTATGTCATCATGAACCTCTACCCGTACAACTCAGGCCATGTCATGGTCATTCCGTATCAGCACGCCGCGGACGTCACGGAGCTGCCCGACGTGGTCAATCACGATCTCTGGGATCTGATCCCCTGGGTTACGACGGCGCTAAAACGAGTCCTGCGGTGCGACGGATTCAACATCGGCCTGAATCTTGGCGCAGTTGCCGGCGCTGGCGTCTCAGAGCACCTGCATATTCACGTCGTGCCCCGTTGGGAAGGCGACGCCAACTTCATGCCGATCCTGGCCAATACGATGGTCCTCCCGGAGCTGATGCCGGTGACCTACGCCAAGATTCGCGCAGAGATGGAACTGGCGGAGAGAGGCTCCTCCAGCAGTCATGCGATCGTACCGCAAGCCGGGGCGATTCCGGTTATTCCATCTCGGAAGGCGATCGCGCTCCGGCGGACGGCGGACGGGAGTCTGGTCTTGCCGAAAGGGCATATCGAAGAGGGCGAAGCCGCCTACCAGACGGCAATCCGTGAAGTCGATGAAGAAATGGGCCTGCGCGCAATGCCCGCCGGCTGGGGAGGCGTGCTGGAGTTCGAATTCGGCGGGAAGCATCGCCGCGTCGCAAATCTCATCCTGTCCGCGGAGCCGGGGCCGGCGTTCGAGCAGCATCTCAACGCCGACACGGAGCTGTTCAGTCTTGATCAGGCGATCGAGGCGCTGACGCACGATTCGGCACGAAACATGCTTCAAGCAGTTGTTCACGACATCCAGCAACTGAATGAAGGTGCTTCATGACCAGATCACTGCTCGCCCGGATGATACTGACGCTCGGACTACTGTCTGCACTGTTCGCCGGACCGGTCCATCTTCAATCCAGCCAGGCGCAGACAGAGCAGTTGTATCTGGCGCTGGGAGATTCCATCCCTGCGGGATTGCTGGCCAGTCTGCCGACCGAACGCGGGTATCCCGCCCTGCTTCGGGATTTGATGGAGGCCGAGCGCCTGTCGTCAGACGATCCGGGAACTGTTGAGCTGATAAATCTGGCTCGTGCGGGCGAAACAATTCAGTCCTTTCAGGACGACGGACAGCTCCAGGACGCGCTGTCGGAGATCGAAACCGCTCCGGCTGGCAGCCTGAGAACGGTCACGCTAACCATTGGCGGGAACAACATCCTGCCACTCTGGGAAGCGACCTCGGCCGAGCGGGACGAGCAACTCCAGGAATTCGAGGCTGAATATAACGAGGTTATCGATCAGCTGGCGTCTGCGCTCGGAGCGCACGATGCCGACGTCGTCGTGACGACCTACTACGACCTCACCGAAGGCGACGCGGGTATCGAGGGCAGCAACGCGTGGTGGTTGCGCCAGTTCAATAACGTCATACGTGACGCCGCACGTGAGGCGGGGTTTGCCGTCGTTGATCTCGAATCACTCTTTGAAGACCGGATAGGTGAGCTCACCTGGTTCCCGGCCGATATTCATCCGGGCAACGCCGGCCATCAGTTTATCGCCCGCTCGATCTGGCGAGAACTCTCCTACGATCAGACGGCGCCCGATGTTGAAATCACGCGACCGGATGAGGTCGATGCCCGCAGCCGGGTTCCCACGATCCACGCCTCAGTAACAGACAACGTTGAAATCGATAGCGTAATGCTACAAATCGATAGTGAAGACTCCCACGACCTGATCTATGTTCCAGACCGGGACGCCTGGATCGGCGTCTGGGATGCGCGAGACGTTGAGCGCAATGAAGCGACGCTCACGGTTGTCGCGACTGATGTGTCCGGAAATGAATCTCGCGATTCCGTAACGATCAGCTTGCCGTCCCGCTAGAGGAAAGCTGGACAGGACCATGCCATACGACACAACACCAGCGGGAATCCCATCTGGCGAGTTCGACCTTCAGGGCAAACTCGGTGTCTTCACGCTGTCCGATCTGTTCCAGATGCTGAGTTTCAGCAACAAGTCCGGCGTGCTGACCCTGATCCAGGGCTGGAACTCGCGAACCATCACCTTTCAGGACGGCCGCATCAGCTATGTGGCGGCCGGCAGCCGACTGCCGACAATGCGTGACTTGCTGATGCGCCACGGCAAGATCAGCCGCGCTCAGATCGAGAACCTCGCCCGCCATGGAATTCGTACGGACGAAGCCGTTGTCGCCGAACTGACACGAACCGGCGCGATTAGTCCGGAAGACGTCAACCTTTGCCGGGATCAGTTGCTGGAGATTTCGATCTTCACGCTGTTTCTCTGGCGAAACTGCTATTTCACCTTCAAATCCGGTGAGATTATTCGGGAAGGCGGGGTGGACGTTTCAGTCGATTCAATGCACCTGATTATCGAGGGAACCCGGCGTGTTGACGAATGGATCGAAATCAGCCCCGTTGTTCCGTCGGTCTACATGATCTACCGACGCTCCAGTCGTCCACCGTCGGCGAAACCGCCGAAAGACCTTCGCCCGGTCTTTCGTCACGTCGACGGCAATCGGGACGTGGCGACAATCGCCGCACGCGCAGGATTAACGCAGTTTGACGCCGCCAAAGCGCTCTTCGACCTTGTAACCGCTGGATATGTTGAATCGATCCCGCCGGACAAGCAGAAGGTCACCGAGCTCTTCAATATGGCGATCGAGTCGATTTATTTCAAGCTGATCCTGTTCAGCCAGGGCAAGACGGCGGTTGAGTTCGAGAACCAGCTAAACCGGTTCGCCATGGAGAACGGCCTGAAGGTGCGGATGTCTCAAGGCAAGGTGCTGATGAGCGATCAGCGGACGCCGGTTTCCCCGGCCGAGCTGGTTGACCTGTACAAGCTGTTCATCGCCATTCAGAACAACAAGTTCTCCAAGATGTTCGATCCAGTGGTCGCCCAGGGCCTGATGGAGGGACTCTACCTGCATACCGATCCTGAATTCCAGGCGATGATGCGTATGTACGAGTTCATCGAGATTGAGGGACTGTTGATGCTGGAGATGTTCGGAAACGAGAATTCCGGCGGCGCCGTCCAGGCGTCAGCGTAGCGTCAGATGGCATCCCGGACAGCGCACGCTCGTCGTCGCCAGCCCCGGTCCCTCTCCGGTTCGGGTCTGCCGGGATCGACCGCGGAAACGAGTGTAACCTGGATGGTTTCAGCCTATCCTCCCTGTCCAACCCTGGCCATCACGCGAGCAGTCTGCTTCGCTCCCTTGACGAAATCGCTGATTCGCATGTTCTCGTTCGGCGAATGCACCAGCGTGTTCGCGTAGCCAATTCCGACGTTCGAGATCGGCACGTTGAGCAGTCGCACGAACGGATCCATCGGCCCGGAACCGCCGCTGGTTGGTGAAACGACCGGCTCCTTGCCGTACACCTCGCGCGCCGTCTCGATCACCATCTGCACGAAGGGTTCGTCCGAATCCACCCGCGCAGCGCGCGAACCTCCGTGCTGGATAACCTCAATATCGCCGAATCCAAGTTCCCGTAGGTGCGTGCGGAGTTTCGCTACCAGGTCGTCCGGCTCCTGGTCCGGCACGATCCGGAAGTCCACCTTCGCCATCGCTTCAGCCGGAAGGACGGTCTTGGATCCCGGCCCCTGATACCCAGAGCCAATCCCGGCGATCGTGCAGGTCGGTTCAAACAGTTGCTGCCGCAACATCTCGACGCCTTCGACGTTCTTCAGGAACGAATCGATTCCGAACGCCTTCTTGAGCGATTCATCGGAACGCGGCAGGCGCCGCAACAGCTCCATCTCTCGGTCCGTCGGCTCACGAACATCGTCGTACCAGCCTGGAATGAGAACACGCTCGTCCTGATCCTTGAGCGTCGAGAGCGCCCAGGTCAGGCGCCAGGCGGCGTTCGGGAAGATCGATCCGCCCAGGCCGGAGTGAGCGTCGTGCGAAATCGTCTTGGCTCGCAGTTCGACATACACATCCCCTCGCATGCCCAGCACGATCTCCGGCCGATCTTCGAAATCTACGCCGCCGAACTCCCAGAGGCAGCCGTCGGCCCCGCTCAGGAGCTCACGATGCTCCTCAATGAACGCCTCCATGCTCATCGAACCGATCTCTTCCTCGCCTTCAATCAGCATCTTCACCGAACACGGCGCTTCTCCATAGACCGCGTTCAGGGCTGCTATCGCCGCCAGGCGGCAGACGATGTGCCCCTTGTCGTCGACAACGCCACGCGCGTAAAGTTTGCCGCCTCGCTCTGTCGCCTCGAATGGCGGAGAATCCCAGAGCTCCAGCGGCTCGGCCGGTTGAACGTCGTAGTGGTTGTAGCAAAGAACGGTATTGTCACTGCTTCCATTCAACTCGCCATACACCATCGGATTCCCGGCGCTCGGCATGACCGCCGCGCTGAATCCGTACTTCTCCAGCAACTTTGCGGTGAACTCGGCCGTTTCGTCGATCGCCTGATTCTGAGCCGCAACCGTCGGGAATGCGCAGAGATCGGCAAGATCCTGCAGGAACTCTGACACATGTTCATCAATATA
>SKTL01000065.1 GCA_007122555.1 Thermomicrobiaceae bacterium
AGCGCCGTCTTGGTCGGTGTTTCAACGAGCCCGACTTCGTACTCTACGCCGAATGCCAGAGAACCTTCGGAGCTGGAAAGCAGCCGGGCAACGTTGAATCCGTCCTCGCGGATCAGCTCCGGAAGGTTGTAGCCGGTCGCCCGGCGCCAGTGACGCGGGAAGTCGCGCTTGATCGCTTCGCCGTAACGCTCCCGTAAATCGAGCAAATCCCTGTACAATCGCCCTTCTCGGGAATCAAGGCTCGCCTTGTACCGCCATTCATCGATGGTTAGTTCGCCAAAGCTCATCGGCGTACCGTCGCTCAGAATTGTCTGCGCGGAGATAACGTGGTCTTTCGTCATCCCGTAGAGAATCGAATGCGCGCCGGCCGAGTTGTTGCCCACAACGCCGCCGATGGTCGCCCGGTCGCCGCTTGACGGGTCCGGGCCGAACATCAGGCCATGTTTCTTGAGCTTGCTGTTGAGCGTCGAGAGGACCATGCCGGGCTGAACCCGGACCGTTCTCGCGCCTGTATCAACATCGACGATCTGGTTCATGTATTTTGAGGTATCGATAACAATTGATTCGCCGACGGCCTGCCCGGCAAGGCTGCTGCCGCCTCCGCGCGGCAGTATCGAAACGCCGAACTCCGCGGCGATGTCCATCGCGGCCTGGATATCGTCGACAGTGCGCGGGAGCACCACGCCGATGGGTTCGATCATGTAGTTGCTTGCATCGGTGCTGTAGAGCGTCCGGGAGTAGAGATCGAATCGGACTTCACCCTGAATGCGCGGACGTAGCGCCAGTTCCATCGCCTCCCGCGTTTGCTCCACATCAGTGAGCGGAAGTTTGCGTTCTGCAAGGGCCAACGTCTTACCTCTTTCATCGCTTGCGGGATTCCGGGCAGGCAGCGTGCGATAGCGAATCGGGCGCGAGAACGCTTGCCGGCCAACCGGATCGCAACTTCTGCGGCACGCGCTCATCAGTCTAACACTTGCTGCGTAGCGGTCCAGTTCGGACGTAATCAAATCGCCGCGCGGCGTTTCTGGACCGTATACTCCCGCGCCGGGCCATAAGTGGTCCTCAAGTGAGCAAGCAATCCCTGTTTCTCATTAGAAGGGAACCATCGTGTTTTACACGCGTAAAGGCGACACTGGTTACACCGATCTCCTCGGCGACCGTGTCCCGAAGTACCATGCCCGGCCAGAAACCTATGGAACGATCGATGAAGCGACGTCCTTCCTCGGGATGGCTCGAGCAACCGCCAGCACCGAGCGAACGAAAGAAGTGATTCTGCAGGTTCAGCGGGACCTGTACCTGATGATGGCTGAACTGGCCTTCTCTCCCGAGATGGAACAGCACCGATTTGAAATGACGCAGGAGCACGTCGACTGGATAGAGAAAGAAACGGACCAGCTCTCTGACGAGGTCGAGTTGCCGCCGCATTTCATTATCCCTGGGGACACGATAGCTGGAGCGACAATTGACTCAGCCAGAGGCATAATCCGCCGGGCGGAACGCCTCGCAGTTCGACTGTTTCACGACGACGAGATCAAGAACGAGCGACTGATCGCCTATCTCAACCGGTTGTCTTCGTTACTCTTCATTCTCGCGCGCTACGAAGATCAGGTCGCCGGCATCATTCCGACGAAGGCAAAGCAGACCTGACTCGACGAGATCACTGGTCCCGCTCGATCGCGGCAATCTCTTCGGCAAGCCGGCTGGCGCGTGGATCATGCTGCCCGGCGTACTTCGCGTTTTGCTTGCGGGAATACGGTATCTGAGCCGGATTGAGCAGCTGCTGGAATGTGAACGAGCAGATCCGCATCCCGGGATAGAGCGCCACCGCCATCCGGCCGAGATTCGACAACTCCATCGTCGCCGTTCCTTCCCATCCCGGTTCGAAGACCGCCGCAGTGCTGTGGACCGTAATTCCCAGACGGGCAATGCTGCTGCGTCCTTCCAGTCGCGCCAGTAGATTGTCCGGCAGAGTGAGAGATTCCATCGTTGACGCCAGGGCAAAATCACCCGGTTGCATCATGAATGCGTCGCCGTCATCGATCTCGATTGTCCGCATCGCATCGCCGATCGACTGGGGTTGCCGGGGGTCGATATAGGAATGTCGGGAGTATTCGAAAACCATAAAGGTATTGCCAAGACGGCAATCGATAGAGCAAGATCCGAGGTGTGTTGACAAATCAGGCACAGGTTCGAGCCTGATCAGTCCAGAATCAAGTGCGTCTCGAATGTCGCCGTCTGACAGAATCATGGTCGGTCCAATCGTGAACGTACAACGGTCAATGTAACGTTTGTTCGGCTGACTCGTTAGTTAAGGCGAGGGGCCCGTTCGGGATTCGCCTGCGACAGGTCCTTGCATGATTACGAATCGCGGGAAACACATCGGCGAACAGGGCATCGCTCTGATACAGTCTGAGTCGCATCGAAGGCAGAGTATGCTGGTCATCGCCGAACAACGTCAAGCACAGCAGGGCATACCAGGATGAATCAGAGCAAATGCTATAAGCCCGCGTCGGGTGTTACGTGCCAAATTGTCGATAATTTGAGGATTCGATTCCCCGACACGCCTGCTCGAGAGTGGAATTCATGACGCGTCATCCCTACGAGCGTAACGCGGGATCTTCCCCCAATCGCGGTAGACGGTTACGCGCCGACGAGATTCGCCAGGCGCGGCAGTCCCGGAGTGCGCCGGCTCCCGTTTCCGGACGGCAGGTGCAGTCGCCGAAGTACCAACCGCGTCTGTCGGAGCAGTTTCCAGCCGTTACCGACGATCAACCGAAGAAACGGTGGACGCCATTGCGGCTCGGCCTGCTGGCTGTCGGGCTTTCGCTCGTCATGCTTGCAGCTATTGTCGTTGTCCCAGTTCTCATTCAGATGCAGCGAACCGCCGATCAGGTTTTCCAGGATCGCGATCCGATCATGCATATCGAGGAGAATCCAGAAGGCACGCCGGTCATCGTGACACAGGAACCGAGCGGAAGCGGAACGGGCTTCGAGGACGACGATTTCGATGACGAAAGCGCCGATCTTCCGGACTGGGACGGCGACGAGCGCATCAATATCGCCCTCTACGGCATCGACAGCCGTGACGAAGGAGAAATCGCTCGTTCGGATACGATCATTATCGTCACCATTGATCCGGAGACCAACGATGTCGGCATGATGTCGATCCCGCGCGATCTGCAGGTCGATATCCCGGAACTCGGTCGCGAGAAGATCAACGCTGCCTACGCCCAGGGTGGCAGGGCGCTGACTCGCGCGGTCGTTGAGTATCACTTCGAGATCAGCATCCATTACTACGCTGAAGTTGATTTCACCGGATTCATCAACATCGTCGACACCATGGGTGGTGTTGTCGTGGATAACCCGGCCGTGCTCAAGGACGACAACTACGAATGGACACGGGTCTACTTCCCCACCGGTCCGCAGCACATGGATGGCGAGACCGCGCTCCAGTATGTGCGTACTCGCTACGACGACAACGACTTCGCCAGGGGCCAGCGACAACAACAGGTGCTCCGCGCTATGCGAGAACAGGGCGTTCGCCTGAACCTGATCACTCAGGTTCGCAGCCTGCTTCAGGATGTTGAAGAGAACTTCCGGACTGATCTGTCCATGCGCCAGTCACTGGCGCTTGCCCGCATGGCGAACGATATCGACAACGACGATATTCAGAGCTACAGCATCATCGATTGCACGACTGAAGACTACGTGCCGGATCGATACTACTACCTGATCCCGGACTGGGACTGCATTCACGACCTAATGGCCGAAGTTTTCCCCGAGAAGGTCGTCGACACCGAAGAGCTGATCGATTACGATGCCGAAATACTGATTGAAAACGGCACGTTTACTGACGGTCTGGCCGGCCGCACACGTAATGCGCTCCTCAGCGCCGGGTACGAGGATGTTGACGTACGCCAGTCCGAGAATGCCGGCAATGTGCCGAACTCGATCATACGCGGTACCGGGGTGACGGAGGAGACGCTCACCGATATCGCCAAACAGATCGGTTTCGATCCGGACATTGTTGAGATCGAGCTCGAAGACGTTGAAACAGGCGCCATCCCGGACGGATATGCGATCGTCGTTATCCTCGGTGATGACGCTCCGGAGCCCGATACAAGCTGACCCCGGGATCGATCTTCACCGCTTCATGCTTGACGTATTCCGCTCGTGGGTCCGGCGGAAGATTTTGTGTGTCTGCCGTTACGGAGATTGCAGCCGATGACGATGGAAACGTTCCTCAAGCGCGGGAACCAACACGTTGCGATCTTCTTGATCATGTCGCTGTCGTTGCTGCTGTCCGCTTGCATATCGATCGACGACCGTCGGGCGGATCCGGACGAGGTTGCAACAGAGGCAACAAGTGATCCGACAGCCACACCGGAGCCAACCCTGCCGCCGCCCACCGCGGTTCCGAGCGGGAGTTTCCTGCAGATTGACGGCTTGAACGCCAGGCAGGTCGTCCTCTGGGATGCGGAGCTGCCCGCGGAGTTCGCCGCGACTCGATTCTCCTTATACCGGCGCACTGATATGCGAAACTGGACGAACGTTGGTCCGCTTCCGGTCGAGGGCAACATCGTCGCCGATCCAGGCAATCCAGACATGCTCTATCTCGGGGACCACCCACCCTGCCTGTCGGAAGGCGAGCCGGTTCAGTTTCATCGGTCGAGCGATGGCGGAGCAACCTGGGAAGCCATCGATAACGCAACGAACATTCGCCCGATTCTGGTCTGGCCCGGCGATCATGACGTGATCATCGGCTCCCGGTGCGGCCTCGCAATCTCGCAGGACCGCGGCGAGACCTGGGAGCGGAGCCTTCCGGATCTGGAGTTCGATCTCACTCGACTGACGGTCACGCAGATCGGATTGTTCGGGGTGTTTACGTCGGAGAGCGGGATCAGCTATCTTCGGCGAATTGAGATTGACGACCCGGACAAACCTGAGTTCCTTGAGCCGATCCTGTCATTCTGGGGGCCCGGGGCCGTGCACGCCACCCGCGATCGCATTCTGGTTGGCGAGTCCAGCGGGGTGCATTTCAGTGATGACGGCGGAAGAACCTGGAGCACAACCCGTGAAGGTCTCGACGATGTTGTGGCCTCGGTTGACCCGCTGGAAGAAGACATACCGGAGACCGAACTGGAAGCCGGCCTCGGGATCTTCGCTTTGCTCCCCCACCCGCAGAACGCTGAACGCGTGTTCCTGGGAACGATCCGGGGGCTTTACCTGAGCGAGGATGGGGGGCGAACCTGGGGGAAGGTCCCGGATATCGAGAACCGAACCGTCCGCAGACTGAATTTCGCGATGGGTGGGGCGATCCTGTACGTCACCACGGATCACGGAGTTATTGTCCTGCACAATCCCTAGGAAGTCCGGCGTTGAAGACATCCTCGCCGAGCGCAGTCGCCAGCAAGTCCGCCGCGACATTGCTCGACTCGCCGGTGGGATCCAGATCCGGGTTCAGCTCAACCCAGTCGACTGATCGAATCGGAAGATCGCTATC
>SKTL01000172.1 GCA_007122555.1 Thermomicrobiaceae bacterium
TATCGCCACATGTAGCGTAGACCGCTGCGGTCACGGGCTCGTTGCTGGGCGGCGTCGGTGATGCGTTGCGCCTGGCTCATCGCAGCCTGACCTCCGGATTCGCCCACGCGTACGCCAGATCAGTCAGCAGACTCATGAAAGTGTAGACAATCGCGACAAACACGATGGCCGCCATGACGACCGGAAAATCACGATTCAGCAGCGACTGCACCAGCAAGCGTCCGATTCCCGGCCTGGAAAAGACTTGCTCGACAATGACCGCCCCGCCGAGCAAGTGCCCGGCTTGCAGACCGGTGATCGTGATCAACGGAATGCTTGCGTTCTTCAGCGCATGCACCCAGATGACCCGGTTTTCGCTCAGTCCCTTCGCCCGGCCGGTCCGAACATAGTCCTGTCCCAGCACATCGAGCATTGTCGATCTGGCAAGACGCGCGTACCGGGCGACACTGAAGGCGGCCAGCGTGACAGCCGGCATGATCAGGTGCGCCATACTGCCGCGTCCACTGGTCGGCAACCAGCCGAGGTAGACGGAGAACAGAAGAATAAGCAGCAGCCCCATCCAGAACGCAGGAACCGAAAGTCCCAGCACCGCGACCAGGGTTGAGGTTTTGTCTGCGATCGAGCCGCGATGAATCGCCGAGAAGATACCGAGCGGGACGCCGAGCACGATCGAGAGCAGCAACGCCGCGGCTCCGAGCTCCAGCGTCGCTGGAATAACGCGGAACACGAGGTTCGTCGCGGGCTCATTCTGACGCAGCGAATCGCCAAAGTCGCCCTGGAGCGCGTCTCTCATGAAGCGACCGTACTGGACGTAGAGCGGGTCGTTAAACCCGCGCCGTTCGCGGATCTCTTCCAGATCCGCCGGCGCCGTGTCCATCGGCACGAAAAACAGGACAGGATCTCCCGTCAGGCGTGTGAGAAAGAACACGACGGTCAGCACGAGCAAGATCACAATAAAGATGTGAATCAGCCTGCGAATGACATAGGTGGTCATCACGTGAACCTCAATGGCCCGCCCCGAGGGGCGGGCCATCTGTCGATGCTAGGAGTTCCGCGGGCGGGCGTCGCCCATCCACATGAATTCGTCAGCGCGTGGTGACCATTCCACATGGTTGGCGACTGCGTAGATGTCATGCTGCTGCCAGAGGAAGAGCCAGCCAGCCTGCTCATGGATGATCTCCTGGATCTCGTCCCATTCCGCCTGGGCGGCATCCGGATCCACGATCTGGATTGCTTCATTAATTCGCTCAGTCAGCTCGGGCTCGCCGAATCCGCTGTAGGTCCGGTCTTCGACGAACAGCTCCTGGATCGTTCCCTGAGCTTCGAGCGCCGGGCCCCAGCCGAGATAGAACATGTCGCCGGTCTCCCGGTTGACGATCTTGTCGAGGTGGGTGCCCCACTCGTTGAACTGAACGTTTACAGTGATCCCGATGCGTCCGAGCTCGGCCGCGATCGCCTGAGCGGCGTCCGTATCCATCGGATAACGACCCTGCGGGGCGTCCATGGTGATCTCGAGTTCGTTTGGATCAATTCCGGCCTCCTCAAGGAGTTCGAGGGCGCGGTCCGGATCATATGGATACGGTTCGATGTCCAGGTTAACGTTTGCGTTGGCCTCAGACAGCGCGCCGGCCATCTTGGTGGCCTCGCCCTGGAAGATACCGTCAATGATCGCGTCTACGTCGACGGCGTAGTTGATCGCCTGTCGAACGCGGACATCCTCAAAGACGCTGCCCTCGCGGTTGTTTACGAGCGCAACGTAGTTGACGCGAGAAGACGCAACCGATTCGATCCGGACATCGTCGTTGTCTTCAACACGGGGAACGTCGTCAACCGGAACGTCCTTGACGATCTCGATCTCGCCAGCAAGCATCGCGGCCAGGCGGGAGCTGAACTCCGGAATGTAGCGGAATTCAACCTGATCGACCTGGACGTCGTGCTTCCAGTAGTCGGGGTTGCGGTCCAGCAGCAGATGTTCGTCGCGAACCCATTCGTTGAATATGAACGGACCGGTGCCGACCGGATCGCTGGTGATGCCGTCATCGCCGACTTCCTCCCAGTGCTCCAGGGAGATCGGCTCTACAGCAACCAGCCGCTGCGGGAGAATCGGTGTGGGAGCTGTTGTGTGCAACCGGAAGGTCTGATCGTCGATGATCTCGACTTCCTCGATCGTGTTGAGTCGTTCGTGATGGTGGCTCTCGTTTTCCTCGTCGAGGTTCCAGTCAATCAGCGCCTTGAAGTGCTCTGATGTGAGGACTTCGCCGTTGTGGAACTGGATGTTGTCGTCGACCAGCTCTAGCTCCCAGGTCAGGTCGTCAATGACCTCGAGCGTGCAGAGCCAGGGACCAACCGCGAAGTTGTCATCGGGGTCGTGGCTCACGGTGCGGTCGTGGATGTGGCTGATCTGGATGCCGGTGGTCCAGTCGACGATCGAGGTCGGCATGAGCGTCAGCGCGTCGGCGCCGAGTCCAACGGTGATCTTGGGGACGCGCCCGTCAACCGGTTCGTCATCAACGTCATCGTCGGCGTCGTCCGGGTCTTCGTCATCAACCTCGTCATCGTCGTCGGTGTCGTCAACAACGTCGTCGTCATCATCCGGGTCCACACCGACGTCTTCGGTGTCATCGTCTTCGTCGTCGTCCTCGCATGCGGCAAGCAGCGAGCCGCCAACGGTCGCGCCGACGCCGAGGATCGTCGCGCGCTTGATAAGCTCTCGCCTGCTGAGTTGTCCGGTCGCCAGAGCGGCCCGGAGATCTTCCAGACTGGTGAAACGTGCCATGTGGTTGTCTCTCCTCCTCCACGAGCGATACGTTGTCGCCAAATCGGATGGCCGACAAAGGTACGCGAAGCATAGGCGCCGTGTTCATGTGATGTCAAGGAAACGCTCATTCGGCAGCGCGATGCGCATGTTCGTCAGTTTCCCGCTCATAATGCGCAAATCGATGAGGAATGGCGACACAGTTGCGCATGTCAGCTATGCGTTGTGCTCAGAGGGCCGTGATTGACTGTGGAACGCGCTTCGCGGACCAACTCCACCGAGGCATCTAATTGCCTGGACCGAAGCAGTGGAAATACGCGCCAGTCTTCTTCCTGGCGCGATCATTCAGTCGCTGACGAGTGGTCAACGCAATCACGCCAGCATTAACCCGGGAGACGCCATTGCCGTCTGATTCAATGGCGATGCTAGCGCAACGCTCTGCTAGACTTGGATGAAACGAGCGCTCGTCCGATCGACGAGCGGCAGGTCACTCAATGCAGGTTAAGTGAAGAAGGCAGGGCGACTGGTGGCACTGGTACAGGATGGTATACGCGATCGAGCAGGACTGGAACGCAAGCTGGCGATCACCAGTTTCAACGTCGATCCAAACCGCGCGCACATCCGGATCATCGATCATGATGTCTGCCTGCAATGCGAGCGTCAGCAATGCATCAATTGCTGTCCGGCTGCCTGCTACACCCCGCAGCCTGATGGCCGCGTCATCTTTTCGTATGAGGGCTGTGTCGAGTGCGGGACCTGCCGGATCGTCTGCAACGAGTTTCACAACGTTGAATGGACCTATCCGACGGGCGGCTTCGGCGTTCAGTACCGTTTCGGCTAGATCAGACCGAACGCCGCAACCTGACGAAGGGACGATTTCGAATGTACTGGTTCCGCAAGCAAGTCCTGATGTGCACCGCATCACACTGCATGCAGAAAGGCGCCAACCAGATCGCCGGACGCCTTCGGATGGAGCTCAAACGCAAAGGGCTCGATCATGACGTGCTGGCCAACACCTGCGATTCGATCGAGATCTGCGATCTCGGCCCGAATCTGGTCGTGTATCCCGAAGGAACGATCTACCGTAACGTCCAGATGAAAGACATCCCGAAGATCATCCGCTCGCTGCAGGAAGGCGGCGAGCCGGTCGAGTCGCTCATTCTGACACCGGACTCGGACGATGAAGTCCAGCGCCGGAAGCTGTTTGAGGAGGCTTGCGTCGCCGACGCCATCCCGACCGACGACTTCATGGCGCTGGCGGAGAAGTACGATCTCGACCAGGCGTGGGTCGATGAGCAGGCCCGGCGCGGTTTCATCGCCCACAAGGAGCGTGACGGTCAGCCGATCATCACGGTGACCAGTAAGGCGCGGAACCGCTACGGGATTCCGCTTGTGAGTGGGTAGGGAGAGGTTCGGATCCTGAAGCGAATCGCTCATTTCTCATTAAACGAAGGCAATGGCCACTGTGGAGCGCCACGTTCCAGATGAGAAGGATACCGCTCGACAGTCACACCCGGACAGCGAGCGGTTCGTCCACCCTGCCGAGGACGAGTTCGCCGCGTTCCTGGATTTCTACCGGATTCGCTATCAATACGAACCGGTATCATTCCCCTTGCGCTGGCATCCGGACGGTCGTGTCGCCGAGATGTTCACCCCGGATTTCTATCTCCCCGATCAGGATCTCTACGTCGAGCTGACCACAATGAAGCAAGCGCACGTAACCCGGAAGAATCGAAAGATGCGCCGGCTGCGCGAACTACACCCGGACATCAACATCGTGCTGATCTATCGCAAGGACTACCACGAGATTCTTTCCAGGTTCGGGTATGGTTCCGTAGACATCACCTCGCTGCGAGAAGACCAGATCGAGCGGATTCTGCTGAGCCAGCAGGAGATTCAGAATCGAGTTGACGAGCTGGGACGGCGGATTTCCCGGGATTACGCCGGCCAGTCGATCCTGCTGGTCGGGGTGTTAAAAGGGATTACCTTTTTCCTGGCGGACCTCGCCCGGGCGATTACCAGACCGTTGGCGATTGACTACATGCAGCTCTCCCGCGCGGTCGATGAAGGCGTGCAGGTTGATAAGGACCTCGACCTCGATATCGAGGGTCAGCACGTGCTTCTGGTGGAGGACATTGTCAACACCGGCGTGACAATGGACTTTCTGCTTGAACGCCTGCGGGAACGGAATCCGGCGAGCCTGCACGTCTGCGCCTTGCTGGACAAGGCCGATCGCCGTCTCGCGCCGGTTGAGGTGAAGTACATCGGCTTCGAGATCCCCAACGAGTTCGTCGTCGGCTACGGACTCGATTATCGCGAGCTCTACCGCAACCTGCCGTTCGTCTGCGTGCTAAAGAAAGATGTCTACGAAACAGGACAGGCGCTGGAGAACGGGCGCGAGTAGCACCTGCGGTTTTCGCCCGTGACTTGTGATAGCGGCTCGAAATACCTCAGCGGAGATCTGTTTCGGGAGAGTCAGTCGCTATAGTCGCTCCTCCTGACACTGCATACACAGGTATGTCCCACGGTTGTTGACCTGCGTCTTGACGATCGGCGCGCCGCACCGCTGACAGGGGAAACCCTCGCGGGCGTGAACAAACGGGAACGAGCCCAGCTCCGTCAGCGCCGTGCTGCGCTTGATTCGGGCGCCGCCCGCAGGAACGGCGATCTCCATCGTTCGCACGATTCCCTCGTAGATACAGGCGATCTCGTCATCGGTCAGAGACTCGGCCCTGCGGGCAGGATGAA
>SKTL01000149.1 GCA_007122555.1 Thermomicrobiaceae bacterium
GCCGCCCTGACCGGAACGACCGCGGACGCTAGCGACGATGGAATGGCATCGTCTTCGTGCGTCATCGATGGGATCGGGGTCGCCTCATCATCGCTACTGTTTTCGTCATCAGTGGATCGAAGATCGATGCAACCGGTAATCAGGATCGTGGAAATCAGGATGATGAAGGCTCCCAGGAACCGGGTGAGAAGAGGGCTGGATGACCGGTGAGAGTCAAGCAGTGTCACTGGGGAAGAGCTCCTGTATCTGAGAGAACAAGCCGCGGTCGTGCGCGTCGAGGTTCGCTGGCATTCTACGTGTCTGGTGGTCAATGTGTAACGATCGGTCCGGCATGGCTATTTGGTCCCGTCAACCCTGGTTAAAACCGACCGATTGCCTGCCCGGAAAGGTGCCGCGCGGGGTGTCCGGACAGTGATGAAAGTCCCCGGTCGGCCCGTACTGTTTTCTCTCACAGGCGCCCGAGAGCACGGCGTAGACTGAAGCTATTGATTGATGTGTTCGGCATTCGGCATTCACAGAAGCGACAGGACAGCGCATGATCATTCGGCCGCCATTGACGCGGATTCTTCTGGTAGATGACGATCCAGTCTTTCTCGGTCGCGCGCATCAGGCGCTTGACCCGTTTGCACGGTTGCAAACGGTGAGCAACGGCTGCGCCGCGTTGCAGACACTGTCGCAGTGGCAGCCGGATGTCGTACTGTTCGACTTACTGTTGAACGATCTGGACGGGTTCACGTTTCTTGAGATCATCAACAGATCAGGACTCGAGCGGCGACCGTTTATCCTGTGCACAACCGACGGTCGCGGAGCCGATACGCGCATCCGCCCCTTGCCGAACTGGGACGTTGGGACGCTCGTGCGATCCTCGTCGATCGTGCAGCTTCGGACCGCCGTTTTGCAGGCGGCTCGCTGTCAGGATCCCGCCGTGCAGCGGCATATTACCGCCTGAACCAACTTCGCTTAAGCGGTTCGCTCGAAGTTGATCTGCTCCGTCGTTGTAATGTGGACCCCGTCACGTTTCATCTCCTCGATAGCCAGACCGGAGTCACCCGGATTGACATCGACTCCACGGATCGCATCCACCAGCAAATGCGTTCGGAATCCGGCCTTAACCGCATCCAGCGCACTGGCTCGGACACAGTAGTCAGTGGCCAGTCCGCCGATAAACAACTCCTCGATACCGTCCTTCGCCAGCGCGTCTCCGAGTAAGACGCCATTCTCGGTCTTGCCCTCGAATGCGGAGTAACCTTCATCTTCCTCCGGATCATCGCCTTTCGTGATCACGACGACGTCATCCGGCAGGTTCAGATCCCGATGAAACTCCGCGCCTGCTGTGCCCTGGATGCAGTGCGGCGGCCACGGCCCGCCCCGTTCCTGGAAATGAGCGCTACCTTCCGGGTGCCAGTCTCGTGACGCGAACACCGGGTAACCGGAGTTCGTAAATTGCTCGATACACCTGTTCAGCACGGGTACAACCTCGTCTCCATCCTGGGCGGGCAGAGCTCCCCCGGGACAGAAATCATGCTGCACGTCAACAATCAGCAACGCTCGCTGGACAGTCATAGTCGGCTCCTCACGCAATGCGATTCTGTGCAATGGCGGAGCTCGGCTCGCGCTGGCTCCACTCACAAGTTTGCCAGCAAAAGCCGGAGTCCCGCAGCGCGCCGGCGCGCCGCCCGGCTACAGAGTCCGGGTCGATTGTTCGGCGCTCCCGGCCTGAAGCCGTCCAATGGAGTCGCGCAGTGCGATCGTCACCCGGGGAACGAGATACCAGGCCGCGAACGCAAGCGCCGCCCCGGCGACGACGTCCAGCACGAAGTGATTCCCCGTTCCGACAACCGCCATGCTCATGAGCAGGGGGAAGGCGATCCCGATTACCCAGTGTCGCCACTTGCCGCCAATCGCGATGACGCCGATTCCGACGAACACGGCGAAACCGACATGCAGGCTGGGCATCGCCGCGTATGGGTTATAGAGCATGTCGATACTGTCCTGGTGGTAGTCGATGGCGCTATACGCTGCAAGTGTGTCGACGAATCCACTTGACGTAAAGAAGCGGGGCGGGGCGAGCGGAATCAAGGTGTAGACGATCAACCCGACCGCAAGCATCCCGAGAAACACGTTGCGAACTTCGCGGTAGCGGTCGTGATGCCGGATGAACACCCAGACAGCAAAGAGGATAAGCGCCGGCATGTGCGTGTAGACATAAATCGAATTCATAAGCCAGATCAGCGTGTCGTGCTGCATGATCCAGCCCTGGAAGGTGAGTTCCCAGGAGACTCCCATCCAGTTCTGAAGTTTCATCAGCTGGTAGGCGTTGTGAAAGGCGTCGGGAGCGCGCCCGGAGACAAGTCCCCGTGTGGCGAAGTAGGCCATGAAGAGCGCCACCACAAGCGTGAATTCATAGAGACCTCGGCGGGCGAGTAACGCCGCTCCGGGATCCTGATGCGTGCGATGCTGAAGGCTCGGGTTGTGCATCGTGGTGATTCACTCGATTCGGAGTAACCGGTCATCTTTCAGGTTGGCGGAATCTCAGCGACCTGCGATGGATGTGCACCGCCATCCCTTCAATCACGAAGGCGCCGGTCGCGTTACACCCGGCGCTACACGCTGGTGCATGGCGTGGCGCTCCTGCATAAGCTGCAATTCGCATTCCTCCGCAAGCCGCCCATTGCATTATCCGCGGCTATCGCATAGAATACTGTACGAACGCATGTACGTACAGCCTGTGACTGGATGGCTCTGGAGGGTGAACTTCATGAACGCGGCATCAGATCTCACTATCACGGAATCGGTTGAGCAGTTCTTCGCGGACTTGCGACTCTCGCCGCGAACCAAGAAGACCTACCGGGCGGCGATGAACCGGTTCATCGCCTTCGTTCATGAGGAACATGATATCGATCCTGATCGGAAGACCGTACTGGCATTGAGTGAAGACCACGTGACCGACTTCGTGGCGCACGTAATGCCGGCCGATATCCGGGCTCCGGAAGAAGTATCGCAGATGCGCACCGCGCAGACCCAGCTTGCCGCCATCCGAAAGTTCTATAGCTACCTTTCCGCCTACGATCTCAATCCGTATCTCTCAACCGAAAAACTTCGCACGCGCATCCAGGCGATGATGCCGCGCTTCTCCCCGCCGCCGCCCGACGTGCAGACCTCGGACCTCGATCAGATCGTACGCTACATTAAACGGATGCCGCATGAGTCGAATCCGACCCGGGAACTCCGCCGTCGCAAGGTGCAGGCGATGATCCTGTTTCTCTACCGGACGGGCGTGCGTGTCTCCGAACTGTGCGGACTGAGACGGCGAGATGTCGACCTCAGTTCCGGGACGGCGGGAATCTACCGGGCGAAGGGCGGGAAGAGCAGAACGGTTCACTTCGACGCTGAGACCGCGGAATCCCTGGTGGCGTACTGGTCCGCTCGCAAGGACACTGGCCGGTCAACCGGGAACTATCCGGCGTTCAGTGGTCGAGACCGCATCGGTGAGCCCGGAACCGCGATCAGCCCACGCACGGTGGAGCAGATTGTTGCCGATCTGGGATCCGCGGCCGGGGTGGAGAACCCGATTACGCCGCATTCGTTCCGGCACGGGCTGGCGACCGAGCTCGTCCGGCGACGGGTTCGCGAGTCGACAGTGCAAACGATTCTTGGCCACGCCTCACCGGCGACGACCCGGATCTACGTCCATAAGACCGCCATGGAAGTCGCCGACGAGTACCAGGAAGCGTTCGGAGACTATCGCCCGCCGCTTGGTGGGGACTAGGATTCAGCCCTGCCCAACCTGCACGGCGGGAGTCGAGGGCGGATTCAGTCAGCCACGATGTAGCGTTGCACGTACTCCTGCAGGTTCCGGTGAAGCTGCTGATTCGTGACCACGCGGTCAACTCCGGCCGCCTGCGCTTCCCTGCGTGCGTTGACGTCCTTGTGCGGCCCGAACGCGAGCACCGGCGGCCCGGTTTTCGACTCCAGCATCGGTTCCAGCGTCTTCCAGTCCGGCTTCGCATTCAGATCAAGCAGCACAAGCGCCGGGTGCGTCGATTCGACGGTCGACAGGAGTTCTGGTTCCCGCTTCACCAGAAGCGGCTCATATCCCGCGTTGGACAGCTCGTTTTTGACTTTGACCGAGAAGAACAGATCCCGAATCAGCACGACGATTGTGCGCCCGCCATTCTGATCAGTCATTTGCGGGAATCTCCAGATCCTCGACGAGCTTGCGCGCTTCCGTCAGCCAGGCGTGATCAGTATCGTCCGGAACGGAGCAGCCGTTGGCGAGGATGAACTTCCGTCCACCGGTCTGCTTCAGCGCATCCACGGCTTCCTCGCGGATCTTATCAACTGGACCGTTCGACAGCGGGCCGAACTCGTGCCAGCCGCCCATCAGGCACTTGCTGGTCTTGGCGCGGGCTTCCCGCAGGCTCGGTCCAGCCAGGCGGTCACTCCAGCTCAGCACCTGTACTGGGTAGTCAAGCGCATCATCGAACATCAAGTTGTCGTCGCCATGAACATGCAGAATGTTTAGCCAGCCATCGAGTACGCCCTGCAGCACCATCAGATCATACGGTCGGCCGAATTCCCGATATTGCTCTCGAGTCATGTAGCTGGTGGTGACGCCCTGGAGCGCGAAGAAGATCCCGTCAGCTCCAGCGTCGATGCATTGCTGAACGTGTGACCGTAGATTTTCCGCGATCGTCGACAGGGCCTCGTGGATGATCGCGGGATGTTCCTCCATGTAGTTCAGAAACGCATCTCGATCTGAGGCGAAGTTCATCGCCTCGCAGAGCGGGTTGAACACGGTCATGATGATCGGCGTCTCGTCGCCGACGACGGCGCGTAGCGCCTGTATCGCGCTGACTCGCTGGTTGAAGAATCGCGAGCGTTCGGCGTCGATTGGCTCGATCAGTCGCCAGTCTTCGGCGTGATGGATTGACTTGCGCGGGAACGGGTAGGGAAGATCCGGCATGATCTTGAGGATATCCAGATCGAACTCCGCGTCGAAGAAATTGTAGGTCGCCTCGGCCATCAGGCGTCCGGAGCCTTCCGGCTTGAAGTGATGCCAGAAACAGACCGGGACGCGGTCAACCTCATCGCCATGGACTGCGGCCATCACGCGCTCGGTCTTGGTCATCTGTTCGTGAGAATGCACCGGGACGCTCCTTTCAAACTTCGATCGCACGACTGCGCGGGCTCACGCTGCCGCGATGGTAGCACAGGGAACGGTAAACAGTTCTCCGGGCGAACCGGGCATTTCGCCAAACGAGGCACTTTGCTGCGTAGACGCATTCTTCGGTGATGAACAAGTCATTGACAGAGAATCCACCTGTCGCTACCGTAGTTGTTAGCTAACCACTGCATCAATGCGCGCGGGGCTTCGGACGTCGATTGCCCCAGGGGGTTCACTTCCGGGATGACATGGACGAAACGCGCGTTCGTTCGGGCCCAGCCGTAAGGGAGTAGATCCAGATGCGCGTTTCGACAGGTCGCAGCGAA